>JAHFBW010000073.1 GCA_023249845.1 Candidatus Eiseniibacteriota bacterium | reverse complement strand
TGGCGCGGTCCGAGAGCGTCCGGCCGTCCCACTCGCTGGCGAGGTCGGTGCGGTTCGGCGTGTGACTGTCGCTCCACAGCAACTGGCCGGTGATCGTCTCGGTGGGCTTGGGACGCCACTGGAAGTCGGGCCCGAGCACGCGGTTGTGCGCGCCGTCCTCGAGCTCGCGAAATGTGGCGAGTGCGCTCACGAACGAGGGGCCGAAGTCGTGGCGCACGCGCGCGATGCCGGCGTCGGACCGAAAATCCTGAGGTGCCAGATCCGAGCCGAGCGGGCCCGGCAGGATGACCACACCGTCGCCGCGGTCGCGCGCCCACAACGCCGTGAACGCCGTGTTGCCCGATCGGCCGGTGGCGCGCAACCCGCCGTCGGGCGCGTTGATCGTGCGCGTGTACACCGCCTGGAAGGGCGTCGCGAAGAGATCGACGCCCTCGAGGAAGAAGCTGCGCTTCTCGGGGACGAACAGCGTGAAGCGCTCGTTCGCCACGATCTGGCCGGCGTCCGCTTCGACCTGGGAAAAGTCGGGCTTCACCGTGCCGTCGATCGCCAGCCCCGAGAGCGGGCTCCACTTGACGTCCAGGCCGCTCGTGGATTTCACGTCGTCGTTCTTGAGCGCCGAGCCGAGCCCCGAGCTGGGGAACGCCGTCTGCTGTGTGGTCGCGAACGGCGCCACGACGAGATGCGAGCCCTGTGGAAGGTTCTCGAGGCCGGTCAGCTTGCTCGAGTTGCAGATGAAGCAGTTCACGTCCCGCGGCAGCCTCGCGCTGAAGAACTGGTAATGCTGGTCCCGTGGGTAGTTGCGATAGAGCAGGATGCCCCACGTGGGCGCCGGTGAGTTCGAGTAGCGCAGCGACGAGAACGGCACGCGGATCTCGAGCGTCCAGCCGGCCTCGGTGATCTTCCCGGCCGTATCCCAGTAGTAGTCTGGTGAGCTGTCCTCGCCGGTGACGTCGCTCGAGATCGCGTCGTACTGAAGGCCGTTCGCGTTGGCGAGGAACATCTGTGCGGTCTTCCCGTCGTTCCGGCTGTCCACGAGGATGCCGCCGTAGTCCGTGGTTCCCGAGATGGCATCGTGGTCGCCGAGCGGTGCGCGAATCAGCTTCGGGTTCGGGTCATCGAAGCGGAATCCGGCGTACAGGTACTTCTCGTCGTAGGCGAGATACGCGACGTTCCCGACCTGGGGCTCGACGCTGTCTCCCACGCGCGTCTCGTACCACTGGGTGACGCCGGGCACGCCCTGCCAGCCGGCATCGGACAGGTCGCCGTCGATGGCGATGGGCCCGGCCGCCCGCCTGATGGTCAACGGCGGCCCGGGCAGCGGCGCGGTTGCCTGGGCCGGGAGGGTCAACGCTACCGTTGCGAGGACGGTCATGATCGAGCATCGCAGGCGCATGGGCATCGCTTCCTTGGACGGGCGGATCCAGTCGCAGGTTGCACCGCGCACGACCGCGGTCGAAGCACCGGGACGGAGCGAAACTACGGACGACACCCGGCTTGAGACACTTCGCACCCGCCCACCGTGGGCGAGCCTCGGCCGAGCGCTGGAGGCTTTGGCACGAGCGCATGGAGCCGCAGGCCCAGGTCCCGGTGTCGGGCGGGCCGCGCGAGGGGCCGCCCGGATCGTCAGCGAAGAACGACCGCCTTCGTGCTCTTCGCGTGCCGGCCGTCGGTGAGCGTCACGAGATAGACGCCCGCGGGCAGCGTATTCTGCTCGTCGAGGTCCACGACGTGCTCGCCGGCTCCCATGAGGCCCACGTTTCGGATCGCAAGCCGGCGTCCGGTCACGTCGAACAACTCGAGCGCCGCGGGCCGGCCGGTGGGGAGTGCCACGCGGAGCACGAGTCCGTCCCGCGTGGGATTCGGCTGTGGCGACGACAGCCTGAGTTCCGTGGGCTCTTGCAGCACGGGCACGTCCACGAGCGCGTTCTCCCGCGCGTCGAGGACATAGGTTCCCACCTGGCCGAGGACTCCGCAGCGCTCACCGCAGTGGTCCAGCCAGTCGCTGGCGATGAGCACCCGCTTGCCGTCCGGAGAGGGCACGGCTTGAGCCTCGGACTCGAAGAATGACTGGGTGCTGTGGTAGTGGCCGAACCGTTGCACCTCGCCGCTGCCATCCATCTTGTAGGCGACCACTTCGCCCCAGAAGCGGAAACCCTGGTACTGGGGGTCGCGCGAATAGGTGACGTAGAACCAGCCCGGGCGCTGAATGGCTCGCGCCGATCCGTGATTGTAGGGGGGCTCGTTGGTCGGATTCGAGAGCGCCGTGACCAAGCCGTCACGCAATCGCACCTTCACGACCCGGCCCAACTTGGACCCCGGGCAGGCACGGCCTCCGATCACCACGTCCTCGTTGTTGTCGAACGGGTCGAGCGCCAGGTCGGCGTGTTTCAAGGGGAAGATCCAGCCATTCGGCCGGGCCGCGAACGAGCCGCAGCGCGCCGATGAACTCGCCATGTTGTGCACCTTGATCGTGAGGCTCGAATCCACCTCATACACGCGGCGCATGTCGCACAGCGTGTCGCACGACGAGAAGCCCGCGAGTGGCAGCCCCCTGTACTTGACGGTGAGGTACTTGCCGGACGGAGAGATCGAGACATGGCTGATGCGGCCCGAGTCTGGCCGCGTCACGTCGAGGCTGCAGGGCGCGAACGTGAACACGGGGCCGATCCGGATGTGCGGGTAGGGCGGCGCATTCGGGGCCTGCGGATCCATGTCCACCACCACCATCTGCGACTGGTTCGCGATCGCGACGTAGCGCCCGCCATTGGAGACGTTCCCCTCGCCCATCCCGATGCCGTAATCCGCCACGATCGGCAGCGTCCAGCTTCGTGTCTTCGTGCAGGTCTCCACGTCCCACCACGACAGCTCCGTGCCGTCGCGGTTGACATTGATCTGTTCGTTGCGGTGGTTGATGTCGGGGTGCCAGCGCCAGTCGTAGTGGTCGTATGCACTACACGGCTCGTAACGTGGCTGGTAGGTTTGGCCGTTCAGGATGAGTGGATTCGGGTGCAACCCCGCGTTCGAGAGGCTCAAGAGCAGGCTGTTCGCGTTCCACGGCTGCTGCTTCGAGTACACGTGACGCACGATCGTGCTCCAAGCCGGACCGAGTGTGCCCACATCGTCTCCGGCATCTCCCGTGATTCGCATGATCGCCGTGCCGAACGTGGGTTCCTGCATGCGCTGCAGGTAGAGCGGCTGCAGGGACTCGGGAATGGTGAACACCGCCATCGAGTCGGTGACCATCGGCAGGAAGCCCGGGTACTGCACCGCGCGCGCGGGCGCGGCCAGCAGCGCGCAGAGCGCGAGCCAGCGCACGCTCGCGCGCAGCGTCCCATACGGGGACGGGGGAAGTGCGGCGGATGGAGGCTGGGAACTCATGAGCCGCGGGCGCGCGTCCTGGCGTGCGCGAGGCCACGAGAGCAATGAGTCTCGTGGGTTCATCGTGCCTGAGAGGGGTGGGTGACCGGGCGGCGGCTCCGGCTTGCGCAGAATTGTAACATCCGCCGACACCTGACCAAGCGCGAAGTGGTGCTCAACCGGCCGTCGAACTGTCTGCCAGCCCGGTTTCGAACGCTCAGGGAGCAGCACCATCAAACATCGGATGCTCACACTGAACGACAACCCCGAGCGTATCGCGTTCGGCTCGCGCCTGGGGACCGGTCGGCTAGCCCTTTCCCAGCAGATGCAGCACGCCCGTCGTGAGTTGCGGCAGGTATGTGATCGCAAGCGTCCCCGCGCCGAGGATGATGAGGAACGGCACGACGTGGCGGTAGAGCTCCGGCAGCGGCTTGCCGAAACGCGACGAGGAAAGGAACAGGTTGAGCCCGGCGGGCGGGAACAGAAACCCCAGCTCGAGGTTCGCCAGGAACACGACACCCAGGTGGATGGGATCCACTCCGAACGCCGCGCCGATCGGCGCCACCAGCGGTGCCAAGATGACGATAGCCGAGTAGATCTCGAGCACGCTTCCCAGGATCAGGAGCACGACGTTCAGGGCGAGCAGGAACAGGTGCTGCGAATGGATGTGCGCCTGAACGAAGCGGAGCAGCTGGTCGGGGATCTGCGCGTCCACGAGCCAGCTCGTGAGCCCGAGCGCGCTCGAGAGCAGAATGAGCACCGCACCGCACAGCACGCTCGCCTTCACGAGCACGCCGGGCAGCTGGTCGCGCCAGTGGATGTCCCTTGTGACGAAGCACTCGACCACGATGGCGTATGCGAACGCCACGGCCGCGGCCTCGACCATGGTGGTGAGACCCGTGATGAAGAGCCCGATCACCAGGATCGGCACGGAGAGCTCCCACTTGGCCTCCCACCCCGAAACGAGCGCCTCTCGAAGCTGGAACCGCTGGCGGTGCTGGGTGAGGTCGCGCCCGACGACCATGCCGTAGGCGGCGACGATGAGGATGAGCAGGATGCCGGGCAGGAGGCCTGCCAGGTAGAGCGAATCGGCCGGGACATTCGCCACCACGGCATAGAGGATCACGGGCAGACTCGGCGGCAGCAACAACCCGAGGCTCCCCGAAGCGGTGACGAGGCCGAGCGCGAAGCCCTCGCGGTAGCCGTCCTTGAGCAGGATGGGAAGCAACAGGCCGCCGAGCGCCATGATCGTCACGCCCGACCCACCGGTGAACGTGGTGAACAACGCGCACACCGCTGCGACGAGCACGGCGACACCGCCCGGCATCCAGCCGAATAGCGCACGGAAGAAGCGGACGAGCCGCTGTGAGGCCTGCGATTCCGCCATCACGTATCCGCAGGCCGTGAGAAGCGGGACCGCGGGCAGCGTGGGCGAGACCATGAGCCGGTAGATGTCCGCGGTGACCGCCGAGACCGGGACGCCGTCCTTGAAGAACAGGACGAGCGCGATGCCGCCCATGGCCACGAACACCGGCGCCCCGACGAGCGCCGCGAGCAGGATCACCAGCACGAGGGGAAGCGCCAGCGACGGGGCAGCGCGCGGCACGGCGCCGAGCGCGAACACTGCCGCGAGCAGGGCGAATGCGATCGCGCGACCCCGCCAACGAGGGGACGCGCCCCAAGCGAAGCGAATCGCGAGGAGCGCGAACGCCAGGGGCATGACGCACTCGCTCACCCACACGGGGATGCCGATCGCCAGCAGTTTACCCTGCTCGCGATCGGCATGGACGACGCCGTAGGCTGAGAACGCGAGCACCGCACACACCGCCGCTGCCACCGCGCCCGAGAACACACCCGCGGCATCGCGAACGCGAGCCTTGCCGATGGCCTCGGCCGTGGAGAGCGTGAGGTGATGGCGCTCGCGGGCCGCGAGGAGCCCGCCCAGGAGCGCCAGCCAGAGCGTGAGCTGCGCGCGGTACTCCGACGAGCCCGGCACCGAGAACCCGCCGAACGGCCGTCCGATGGCGTCCACGAGCGGGATGAGCATGGAAAGCAGGAACGCCGCCACGAGCACCCCGCCTTCGAACGAGTGCAGGAACGTTCCGGCACGGCGGATGGGGGACGCCGAGGTCTGCGCGTGCATGGGCGCGCACACTAGCATGGCGCTCGCGCACGCTCTCGACCGGAGGTGGAGGCTGAACGCCCGGCGGACGATTTCTCCGCCAACCGCTCCGGATCGCGAGTGAAACCGCGGGGTTACCGCACGCTCAGGGCTGCTTCACCGCGAACTCGATCGAGGCCCGCGTCGTGTCCCAGTCCATGTGCAGCACACCACCTGTGGGTGATTCCTCGACCGTGATGGTAAACCGTTCTACGGCTTGCGATAGCGTGCTGAGCTTCATGTCCGTGCTGAAGAGGTCCCTGTCGGCCTTGTGGGACGTTCCCCACTGTCCGGTCTCACTGTTCAGCACGAACTTCCAGCCGCTGGCGCCGGGGATGGTCCAGATGGTGTAGGCGCCCGCCGGGACGGCATTGCCGCCGATCTCGAGTGGTCGGTCCACCCGCAGTTGTGTCGCGGCGTTCGCTCCCGTGCGCCAGACCTCGCCATAGGGCACGAGTCCTCCGAACACGACGCGGCCGCGCTTGGCGGGACGGCCGTAGTCCAAGACGAGCGATCCACCCCCGGCGAGTGTCGCGCGGAGGGTGTCCCGTGGCGAGAGCATGCCGAGGCTGCCACCAGCCTGTTCGCGCGCGTGGTAGCCCGCCGCCATGGCGTCCAGGTCGAGAGACGCCGGACGCGAGAGCGCGACCCGGAACGTGCCCGCGACCGGAAGCGAACCGAGCAGGTGGCCGGCCTTGTCCACGCGGATGTGGAACAGGTCCCCGCGCGACACCCAGAGGGAGACCGAATCCTGGCCGAGCCGGCGGACGAGATAGCGCTCGAGGTTCGACGCGCCGAGGTAGAAGACAGCTCCTCCCAGCGAGTCCACCTTCGATCTGCTCAGTCGCTGGACCTCGCCCTCGTACACGGCCCACGGGCTGGAGCCCGGCACAAGCAGCGCTCCGGCAGGGAACGCGATCGCGCTCCTCGCGGGCGCCGCTGTCCCGGTCTGGGTCTTGACTCGGAGCGAATCCCCGTCCCGCTCGGCCTCGATCATCTGTGTCGGCATCTCTGCGCCGGGAGGCGTCACCACCATGGAGAACGTGGTGAGCGAGCCGTCCTTGTAATGGTAGATGAACTTGCGGCGGAGCACGCGGGGCGAACGTCCGACCTGGTCCACGTCGAGCCGGTCCTTGCCGCGCGCGTAGTGCTCGACGCTCGTCGTGTCGTTGCCAAGCGTGAGCACGAAATCGCCTCGCTCATCCGCCCACGTGGTGCCCGCGACCATGAGCGAGAGCACCGCAACTCCCAACACTGCCTGGACCCAACGCATCGTGTTCTCCTCGTGGTTCGCCGAAGCCTTCCCAATCGCTGGCCAGGGACGACGCAGCCCAGGCTCTGTCTGCGAACTCCGCGCGTCCGCCTCGCTTCCTGCGCGGTGGCGTTCCAGGGCTCGGCGCTGACGCGGGGAGTTCTCAGACAGAACCTAGCGCGCCGGCACTTGTTCCCGCGATCCTCGTCACGAACGCGGAGCGACGGGCTCCGAACGCGGCGTGCCTCGGTGGGACCGCTCGCGAGCGAGTGGCGTTCCTCGCGCGGACCGAAGCCGCGTTTCCGGCGACCTTCTCGCTGTGATTCAATCGCGAACTCCCGGGAGACCTCAGATGGCCGCCGAAACCGCTGCGCGGCGCACGCCACCCGTCGCAACTCGGTTTGGTCCGTGCGCCCGCGCCATGCTTGAATGTTCAAACACCATGCTCGCCTCGCTCCCCCCGAAGCCGGCGCTTACGCCTCTCTCGGTCGGCCTCTGCTCGAGCCTCGTCCTGCTGACCGTGATCGCCGGATGCGGCGCTCCCGAGGCGAGGCGTCCCTCACGCGTCCCGGTCACGGTGGCGACGGTCGAGACCCGGAGCGTGCCGCTCGAATGGGAAGCGACCGGGATGGTGGAGCCCATCGCGTCCGCCGACGTCACTGCACAGGTGGGCGGGCAGGTCGTGGCCGTGCTGTTCCGCGAGGGCGACGACGTGATCGAGGGCGCGGCACTCGTCCGGTTGGAAACACGCATGTTCACAGCGACCGTGGAGCAGGCCGAGGCCGTACTGGAGCGTGACCGGGCCCAAGCACGCAGCGCACGGCTGGACTTCGAGCGCGCCGTCGTGCTGGCCCGTCAGCAGGTGCTGGCGAGCGGCGAGCTCGAGGACAAGCGGGACGCCGCGGACGCGCTTGCCGCCACCGTGCGCGCGGATTCGGCCGCGCTCGCCCGCGCGCGGCTCGATCTTGCGCACGCCACCGTGCGCGCGCCCATCTCGGGGCGCACCGGCCGGCTGCGCGTGCACGTCGGTGACCTCGTGAAGCCGAGCGACCCGGAGAATCCGGTCGTGAGCATCCACCAACTCCGCCCCATCCGCGTCTCCTTCACGATCCCGCAAACGGATCTCCAGGCGCTGCGCCGCCAGCCGCGAAGCGGCGTGCGCGTGCTGGCGAGCAGCGATGCTTCCGATTCCACCTGGGCCGAGGGTCATCTGGCGTTCGTGGACAACCAGGTGGACGCGGCGACCGGGACCGTGCTCCTGAAGGGCGAGTTCGCGAACCACGACGGCGTACTGTGGCCCGGCGCGTTCGTCCGCGTGCGACTGCGGCTCCGCGATGAGGCCGGCGCGACCGTGGTGCCGAGCGCCGCCGTGGGGAACTCGCAGCGCGGTGCGTATTGTTACGTGCTGCTCCCGGACACCACCGTCGAGATGCGCTCCGTGGAGGTGTCGCGGACGTGGGGCGGATTCGCGGTGATCGCGTCGGGCTTGCAGCCCGGTGAGCGCGTCGTCACCGAGGGACAGCTGCGGCTCTCCCCCGGTGCGCGGGCCAGCCTGCGCTCCGGCGCACCCGCCGGGAGCGTCGGGGCCGCCGGGGCAAAGCGCGCAGCCCGCAGGCCATGAACCTCTCCGAACCCTTCATCCGGCGGCCGATCGCCACCACGCTTATCATGATCGGCATCGTGCTCATGGGCGCGCTCGCGTATGCGGCGCTGCCGGTGAGCGACCTGCCGAACGTGGACTACCCCGTCATCAACGTGCGCGCGAGCCTGCCGGGCGCCAGCCCGCAGACCGTGGCCGCCGCCGTCGCGACGCCGCTCGAGAAACAGTTCTCCACCATCGCCGGGCTCGAGACGATGACGTCCAACAGCACGCTCGGCGGCACGAACATCACGCTCCAGTTCTCACTGGACCGCGACATCGACGCCGCCGCCCAGGATGTCCAGGCGGCCATCGCGCAGACGCTGCGCCAGCTCCCGCAGGGCACGCTGCCGCCCTCCTACGGCAAGTCGAACCCGGCGGACTCCCCCATCCTGTTCCTGGCGCTCACGAGCGACATGCTGACGCTGCCGGCACTCGACGAGTACGCGCAGACCACGCTCGCCCAGCGCCTCAGCACGGTGGAGGGTGTGGCGCAGGTGCAGGTGTTCGGCTCCCAGAAGTACGCCGTGCGCATCCAGCTGGACCCGCAGGCGCTCGCCGCGCGCGGGGTCGGCATCGACCAGGTCTCGGACGCGATCGGCTCCGGAAACGTGAACCTGCCGACCGGCGTGCTGTGGGGCCCGGACCGCGCGGTGACGCTTCGTTCCGAGGGCCAGCTCGAGAGTGCCGCAGAGTTCCGCGAGCTCGTCATCAAGGCCGAGGACGGCGCGCTGGTGAAGCTCGGCGACCTCGGCCAGGTGCTGGACGGCGTGCAGGACAATCGCGTCGCGAGCTGGTTCAACGGCCGCCGCTCGATCGTGCTTGCGATCAACCGCCAGCCGGGCACAAACACGGTGAAGGTGGCGGATGCGGTGCACGCCATGGTGGACCGCCTGCGCCCCCAGCTTCCGGGCTCGGTGCGCATCGAGACGCTGAACGACCGTTCCGTCTCGATCCGGCACTCAGTGAACGACGTGCAGATGACGCTTGGCCTGACGCTCGTGCTCGTCGTGCTCGTGATCTTCCTGTTCCTGCGCAACGCCTCGGCGACGCTGATCCCGAGCTTGGCACTGCCGCTGTCCATCATCGGCACGTTCGCGGCGATGAAGCCGCTCGGGTTCAGCCTCGACAACCTCTCGCTCATGGCGCTCACGCTGTGCGTGGGATTCGTCGTGGACGACGCCGTCGTCATGCTCGAGAACGTCGTCCGACACATGGAGATGGGCAAGCCGCCGCTGCAGGCCGCGCGGGACGGTTCGCGCGAGATCGGTTTCACCATCTTGTCCATGACGTTGTCACTGGTCGCAGTGTTCATCCCGGTACTGCTCATGGGCGGCCTCCTCGGCCGTCTGTTCCACGAGTTCGCGGTGGTGATCAGCATCGCGATCCTCATCTCGGGGGTCGTCTCGCTGACGCTCACGCCGATGATGGCGAGCCGGCTACTGAAGCCCGGCACGCACGAGTCGCGCGCCCCGCTGCTCCGGTTCATGGAGCGGCTGTTCGACCGCTCGCTCGCGTTCTACGTGCGGAGCCTGGATTGGGTCATGCACCACCGGCGCGTGGCGCTCCTGTTCTCGGCCGGGATCCTCGCCGGCACGGCGTTGCTCTGGGCGTGGATCCCGAAGGGCTTTATCCCGAGCGAGGACATCGGCCAGCTCACCGGGACCACGGAAGCCGCGGACGGGACGTCGTTCGACGCCATGGTGCGCTACCAGCAGCAAGTCGCAGCCGTGCTCGCGAAGGATCCGAATGTCGCGGGCTTCATGTCGTCGGTGGGTGGCGGCGGCGGCGGAAGCGCCGGCGGCGGCACGAACCAGGGACGCCTCGTCATCCGACTCAGGCCGAGAAGCGAGCGGAAGCTGTCCGCGGACCAGCTGGCGCGCGCGCTCACCCCGCGATTGAACGCGATACCCGGCATCCGCGTGTTCCTGCAGAACCCGCCGCCCGTGCGCATCGGCGCGCGCTTCTCGAAGAGCCTCTACCAGTTCTCGGTCCAGGGCACCGACCTCGCCTCGCTCTATGAGAACGCCGGCAAGTTGGAAACCGAGCTCAAGCGATCCGCGAAGCTCGACAACCTCACCAGCGACCTGCAGATCAAGAACCCCGAGATCCGCGTCGAGCTGGACCGCGACCGCGCCGCGGCGCTCGGCATCACGCCCCGCCAGGTGGATGAGGCGCTCTACGATGCCTACGGAACGCGGCAGGTCTCCACCATCTTCACGCCGAACAACCAGTACTGGGTCATCCTCGAGTTGCTGCCTCAGTACCAGCGTGACGTGAGTGCGCTGCGGCTACTGAACGTGCGCTCCTCGAATGGCAACCTGGTACCGATCAGTGCCGTGGCGAAGCTCACGCCCGGGCTCGGGCCGCTCACCGTGAGCCACTCCGGCCAGCTCCCGAGCGTCACCATCGCGTTCGACCTGAAGCCTGGCGTGGGCCTGAGCGAGGCCGTGGACGAGGTGCAGGCGACCGCGCGCCAGGTGCTCTCCTCGGACATGACCACGCAGTTCGCCGGCACGGCGCAGGCATTCCAGTCCAGCCAGAGCGGGCTATGGCTCTTGCTCATCGTCGCGGTGCTCGTCATCTACCTCGTGCTCGGCGTGCTCTACGAGAGCGTCGTTCACCCGCTCACGATCCTCTCCGGGCTGCCGTTTGCCGGATTCGGCGCGCTGCTGACACTGACGATCTTCCGCACCGAGCTTTCCGTCTACGCGTTCGTCGGCATCATCCTGTTAATCGGCCTCGTCAAGAAGAACGCCATAATGATGATCGACTTCGCGCTCGACGCCGAGCGCGAGGACGGGAAGTCGCCGCGGGACGCGATCCTCGAGGCGTGCCGGGTGCGATTCCGTCCCATCATGATGACCACGATGGCGGCGCTCATGGGGACGCTGCCGATCGCGCTCGGCTGGGGCGCCGGCGCCGAGTCCCGCCGCCCGCTCGGGCTCGCCGTGGTGGGCGGGCTGGCGTTCTCGCAGATCGTCACGCTCTACGTGACGCCCGTGTTCTACACTTACCTGGACCGGCTGGCGCGCCGCCTGCGCCGCCGCGGCGTGCGGGCCCCGGCCGGGGAGCCCGCGCCCTCCGCGTCCGCCTGAGCGGCCGGCTGGCGTGGGCGACCCGGCGCCCGGCTCACGTCAGCAACGGTTCACGGGTTGCGTGCCGTGTCGTCCAGGTGGCGCTTCACCCAGTCCACCCACAGCCGCGTGCGCTCGCGCGCGTTCACCGGGTCCGAGGAGCTGTGCGTGCGGCCGGGGAACGCGATGAACTGGGTCTCGACGCCGTTGTCCTTCATGGCGTGGTAGAGCGAGAGCGCCTGCGACGGCGGCACGCGGAAGTCCTCGATGTTGGCCATCACCAGCGTCGGCGCCTTGATGTGCGTCGCGTAGGTGATCGGCGACTGCTCGCGCGCGATGCGCTGGCGATCCCCCGTCCACGGTGAGCCCCCGAGCACGTAGCGCGTGCTGACGTTCCCGTCCGAGAGGTTGTACTGGTCCTCCCAGCTCGTCACAGGCGCTCCCGCCATGCCGGTCGTCCACTCATCCGGGTAGTTCCCGAGCAGCCACGAGGTCATGTAGCCACCATAGGACCAGCCGGTCACCGCGGTGCGCTTCGGGTCCACGCCGGGACGCGCGCGCAACATCGCGACGCCCGCCATGACGTCACGTCCGGGGCCCGCGCCCCAGTCGCCCTGGATCGCCGCCAGGTACTGGTTCCCGAGGTTGTCGCTGCCGCGGTAGTTCGGCTGGAACACCACCCAGCCCTCGCTCGCCATGAGCTGGGCGAGCGTCGAGAAGTTGGTCTTGGAGGCACTCGTAGGCCCGCCGTGGATCAGCAACACGAGCGGATGCGGGCGCGCCGGGTCGAAGTCCGGCGGCGTGGCAACGACGCCGTCCGCCTCCATCCCATCGTGCGTCTTCCACGTGACACGCTCGAGCTTGCCGAACGCCACGCTGTCCGCCCAGGCGTTGATGTGCGTGAGACGCCGCGGCTTCGACTGCGGCGTGT
>JAHFBW010000072.1 GCA_023249845.1 Candidatus Eiseniibacteriota bacterium | reverse complement strand
TGCCGCGCAGCGCGGCCGCGTCCGCGGGCGCCGAGATGCCGAAGCCCACTGCGACGGGGAGCTTGCAGGCGGCGCGGATCGCCGCGAGACGCTCGTCGAGCGAGCCGGCGTAGCCCTCCGCCCGGCCCGTCACGCCGGTGCGCGACAGGCAGTAGACGAAACCGCGGCAGCGCGCGAGCAGGACCGGCAGTCGCAGGGCGCTGGTCGTGGGCGCCACGAGCAGCACCGTTTCGAGCGCCGCCTCGTCCAGCGCCCGCCACAGCTCGGGCGATTCTTCGGGCGGCAGGTCCGAGAGGATCACACCATCCACTCCCGCGTCACGAGCGCGCTGTGCGAACGCCTCCGCCCCCATTCGCAGGACGGGATTCGTGTAGGTCATCAGGAGGACGGGCAACGAGGACTCGCGGCGGAAACGCGCCACCAGCTCGAACACGTCCCGAAGGCTCGTGCCGCGACGCAATGCCCACTCCGAGGCGCGCTGGATGTCCGGGCCGTCGGCGATCGGGTCCGAGAACGGCACGCCCACCTCGACCGCCATCGCACCTGCGTCCTCGAGCGCGAGGAGCAGCGCGAGCGTACCGTCGAGCGAGGGGAATCCCGCAGTCACGAATGGGATCAGCCCGGTGGCTCCGGCGCGCGCCCCGAACGCCGCGCTCAAGCGGGACGGGGTCAACCGCAGATCAGTAGGACGGCCCGAACGGGTCGTACCCGCCGTAGCCTCGACCCCACGTCGAGTACTGGAGAGGCGAGCGCACGTCGCGCATCTCGATCCGGAACAGCGAATTCCGGTTCGGGCGCCACGACAGATCGAGACCCTCCAGGAAGAACGCCGAGCCACTGCGCGCGCGATCGAGTCCGAACGTGTTGCCCACGCTCACGCTCATGCTGAGCGGGGCGCCGAACTGGTACGAGAGCCGCGTGACCTGGAGCGCGTCCGTACGACCGCCAAAGCCCGAGCCCACGGACACGGTGGACATGAGGTGGAGTCGGGACGGGTCGAACCACGACGCCGGGCGAGCGAATGCCGAGAGCGGCACGCGCGGCGCGAAGCCGGCCTGCTCGGGATCGGACAGCAGTCCGGCCCGGGCGATCGGGGCCACGGCGGAGAGTGCGGCAATCAGCAGGGCGGTGGTCCAAGCGCTGCGTCGGGTCATCGGTGCACCTCCTCGCCCTTGAAACTATGAACCCGCACCGCCCCTGTCAATGAGTGACCGACAGGGCGGCGCGGGGCCGTGGGGACTTCACCGATGCTGGACGCTCCGGGCCTGCGCCAGGGGGTCAGGGGTGGGTGTCCAGCTCGAGGCGGATGACGATCTCGTAGTGACCGCCGGGTGGCAGCTTCACGGGCACCACGATCTGCCGTGCCACCGGCGGAGTCTCGCGCTCAGAGCCCTCGGCAACGTTGTTCGACTCGCGGGCAGGCTCGTTCGCGGGGAGCTTGGGTTTCGGCATGCTCCCCGAGGGCCGGGGCAATGGCACGCCACGCATCGCTTCGACGGCCGCCGCCTTCGCGATCGCCTCAGCCGCCGCCGCCCGTGTGAGCGCCTCGGCGCGTGGCTGGGGTGGCGGCGAGGCCGGCGCGGCGTCTCCGAGCTCCAGCTCGACACCGTAGTCGATGCGCGTCGTCTCGGC
The DNA here is from genome assembly GCA_023249845.1 of Candidatus Eiseniibacteriota bacterium. Taxonomy (GTDB): domain Bacteria; phylum Eisenbacteria; class RBG-16-71-46; order RBG-16-71-46; family RBG-16-71-46; genus JAIOPA01. The sequence continues at coordinate 10,885 of JAHFBW010000072.1, read as the reverse complement.
CGCGACCGGCGCCGGCGTGGCCTTCGCCTCGCGACGGATGGCCTGCCCCGGAGGAGCGGGCGACGGCGCCTGGCGGGGCAGCGGTGCCGGCGTCTTCGGCGCGGCCTGAGCCTCGACCTCTTCGTGGGCGGGCTGCGGCGCCGGCCGCGCGGGTGTGGCCGGGGAGCGGCGCAGGTCACGTGTCACCTTCTCCATGAGCAGGTGAGAGACACCGCGAAATGTCTCGAACACACCCTTCCCCTCGCTCGCCACCGCCTCGAAGCTGGGCACGCCGGCGGGATTCAGCTCGGCGTTCAGCTCATCCACCGTGTAGACGTTCGGAAGGTCGCGCTTGTTGTACTGGATCACCCACGGGATCGAATCCAGGGCGAGTCCGTACTCAGCGAGGTTCGCGCGCAGGTTCGCGAGCGACTCCTTGTTCTCCTCCATCTTGCCGACCTCGGAGTCGGCCACGAATACGAGCGCGTCGGCGCCCTTCAGCACCAGCTTGCGCGTGGCGTTGTAGAACACCTGTCCGGGCACGGTGTAGAGGAGGAATCGCGTCTTGAAGCCCATGATCTCGCCGAGGTCGAGCGGGAGCAGATCGAAGAACAGTGTGCGATCGCTCTGGGTCTTCATGCTCACCATCTTGCCGCGGCTCGTGTCGGGCACGGCTTCGTAGATGGCTTCGAGGTTCGTCGTCTTGCCGCTCAGACCCGCGCCGTAATAAACCAGCTTGGCGTTGATCTCCTTGCCCGAATAGCTCACGACGACCACGGTCGCTCTCCTTCCCTGTGGTGGCCCCACCCCTTCGCGAGGTGGTTCCCATGGAGCCCCTTGCCGCCCTTTCTCCACGGGCCTCGAGGTGCCGGCGAACCGGACACGGATGGGGCCGCCACAACGGTCACGGCCTTCATGGCCGCGGGTTTCCCGCGGTGCGCGAGGCCCGCCTGACGACTCCGCTTTCTCTATCGGCGTGGGCCCTGGACGACTTCAGGGGATTCTGGCCACCAGCGGGCGACGGCCTGGACGCGCAACGGGCGCTGGGCCCCTGCGGCCCAGCGCCCGTCCCTGCACCGTGGGAGCCGCCTGTCAGGCCCGCCCGGCGATGGCCTCCCGGACGATCCAGATGCCGGTGCGCTCGTGCACCTGGGTCTGGATGCGCGATTCGTCACCGCCGTAATGAGACAGGAAGATCCGCTTGAGCGAATCGGCTTCGTCGCTATGGAAGTAGCGGCGCGCGCGCGTGAACATGTCGTCACGCTGCGAATAGACGAACGCGGTCACCTGGGTGACGCGGTCGTAGTGGTTCTCGCTATAGGCCGCTTCGGGAGAGTCCTCCATGTCGAGCCAGAGCGAAGCGTGCGGCTCCAGGACCTCGAAGCCGTGCTTCGACCTCATGAGGTGCTCCCACAGCCCGAAGATCTCGAGCGGGACGTAGCGGACCTGTGCCGGGCCGTCGGATCCGTCGCGACGAAGCTGGCACCGCACGATCTTCTGACTGGACATTGGCCCTCCCGTGGCGCGGGCCCGCGGAACGGCCGCTCCCCCGCCAACGTGAAGCGCGGCAGCGGTTGCGGGGCCCCTCGGCATCCTACTACTCGGCCTTGTCGGTGTCCCTAGCCAACTGCTTGACACCCGCCGGGAGCCCCCCCTACGGTCGCCGCTCGTCCAGAATGGGGTCCATGGCCCGCAGGCTCCCCGCGAGCCACCGCACGGCCCTCCCGCGACCGCACGCGCGTCCGGAAGGCGAGCCCCGGGGGCAGGAGGCAACGGAATGTCCCGTCTGATCTTCGGTTGGCTGACGTGGTTCGCCGCCAGCCTGCCGCCGTGGCTGGGATACGTGCTCGCGGACCTGGCGACCAGCCTTCACTGGTTGGCGTTTCCTGGCCGCCGGCACGCCGCGCTCGCGAACCTCGCGGTGATCCTGCCCCGCGCTTCGCGGGCCGACCGCGCCCGGGTCGCGCGACGGATGATGCGCAGCTACAACCGCATGATCTACGAGTTCTTCCGGCTCCCCCACCTATCTCGTGACGAGTTGATCGCCGCCGTCGAGGTGGTGGGCAAGGAACATCTCGACAACGGCATCGCGCGCGGGCGCGGCGTCATCATCGTGACCACGCACATCGGCAACTGGGAGCTGGCGGGTGTCATGGTGGCGCAGTGGGGCTACTCCCTCCACGCGGTGGCCGGCGTGCAGTTTTCGCGCTGGCTCTCGGGCGCGGTGCGCGACACGAAGACCGAGCTGTCCATCACGACGATCTCGCCCGAGGACGGATTCCGGAAGATCATCCGCGCACTCGAACACAACGATCCTGTCGCGCTCGTCGTGGACGGGAATCTCTACACGCACGGGCAGACGGTGGAGTGGTTCGGCCGCGAGTCGCAGTTCCCGGCCGGCCCCGGGGTGCTGGCCCAGCGCACGGGCGCGCTGATCCTGCCCGGGTATTGCATCCGACTCGCACCTGGTCGGTTCCGCACGGTCGTGGAACCGGCCATCGATCCGGCGGCATTCGCCACCACCGCCGAGCTTCACCAGGCGATCGCCGCCGCGGCTGAGCGCATGATCCGAACGAACCTGGACCAGTGGTGCGTCTTCCGCCCGCTGTGGAACGCGCCGGCCGGCGCGCCCGCTGCGGAGCCCGCGGGCCGGGCGCATCGGGCGGATGCGTGAGGATCGGGATCGTCTCCCAGTCCTACTACCCGCGCTACGGAGGCGTCACCGAGCACGTGCACGCGCTGGCGCAGGAACTGCGGCGTCGTGGGCACGAGGTCACGATCATCACGAGCTTCTTCCGGCGCGGCGAGAAGGGCTTCACGGACGGCGTGTTGCGCATCGGCTGGAATATCCTCGTGCCGTTCAATCGAGCGTTCGTGGACTTTGCGATCGGCTTCTCGCTCAAGCGCCGGCTGCGCGAGGCCATCCGCCGACTCGACCTCGACGTCGTGCATGTCCACTGCCCCACGGCGCCGACGCTTCCCATCTTCTCCATCCAGGTCTCCGACCGGCCAACCGTGGGCACGTTCCACTCGACCGGTGGGCGCACGGCGCTGCAGGATTTCTTCAAGCCGCTCGTCGTGGGCGCGATCGAGCGCCTTGACGCACGCATCGCGGTGAGCACGACGGCGCGCGCCACGGCCGAGATCTATCACCCGGGGCCGTATGAGGTGATTCCGAACGGCGTGGACGTGGAGCGCTTCCACCCGCTCGTGTCGCCGTTTCCCGAGTGGCGGGACCCAGCGTTCACGAACATCCTGTTCGTCGGCCGACTCGACCCGCGAAAGGGCGTGCAGGACCTGATCGCGGCCATGCCCGAGGTGGTCGAGCGCACCGACGGCCGCGCGCGTCTCCTGGTGGTCGGGGACTCCTACCTGCGTCCCCAGATCATGGCCGGCGTGCCGTCGTTCGTGCGCGAGCACGTGCACTTCTTAGGCCACGTGCCGAGCGCCGACCTGCCGCGCTGGTACGCGACGGGCGACGTCTTTTGCTCGCCCGCCACCGGCAACGAGAGTTTCGGCATCGTGCTGGTGGAGGCGATGGCCGCGGGACGCGCGGTCGTGTGCTCGGACATCCCGGGCTACCGCACGGTGGTGAATCCCGGTCGCGACGCCGCGGTGTTCCCGCCCGGCGACGTGCCGGCGCTCGCCCGCGTGCTCTCACAGCTGGTCGAGGATCCCATCCGGCGCGGACGGCTGGCTGAGGAGGGGCGCCGTCGCGCGCTCGACTTCTCGTGGCCGAGCGTCGTGGACCGCATCGAGGCGGTCTACCGCGACGCGGCGGGCCGCCGCGCTTCGGCGCTCTCGGGCACGTCAGCCGCCTGAACCGCGCATGAGCGAGCCGGAAGGCGCCGCGCCGCGCACGGCCGGGTCGCGGCCGCTGCTGCTCCAGCGCGAGTTCGCGGCACTGTGGTGGGGTCAGCTAGTCTCGCTGTGGGGTGACCGCCTCAACTACTTGGCATTGAACGGCCTCGTGCAGCAGCACACGCGCGACTACCACGACCCAGGCCTGTCGTCGCTCATGTTGAGCCTGCACGGGACCGTGTCCGTGCTGCCCGTGCTGCTATTCGCGCCGTTCGCGGGTCCGTGGGTGGACCGCTGGAACCTGCGCCGTGTGCTCATCGTCTCCGATCTGCTGCGTGCGCTGCTCGTGCTCGCGATCCCGCCGCTCTACGCGGCGACGCATCATGCCGCGCCGGTGTGGACGCTGGTGTTCCTGCTGTTCACATGCAACGTGTTCTTCCTGCCCGCGAAGAGCGCGATGACGCCGGAACTCGTGCCGAGGGAGCAGTTACTCACCGCAAACACCCTGCTCGCGGTGGCTGGCATCGCGGGCACGGTCGCGGGGTTCGCGATGGGCGGCTGGGTGGTGGACCACTGGGGCTGGCCCATCGCGTTGACGCTCGACGCGATCACCTATGGCGTCTCGGTACTGTCGTTGGCGCTCATCCGCTATCGCGGCCGGCCGCGCGAATCGGGCACGGTGAGTGTCGGGGGCTACTGGCGAGAGATCGTCGAGGGGCTTCGCGTCGTGCGCGGCTCCCCCGCCGTGGGGCTCGCGCTCACCGCGCTTGGCGCCGTGTGGCTGGGCGGCGGATTCGTGCAGGTCGCGGGAATCCAGCACATCCAGCGCGCCGCGAGCATCCCGGGCGCCGAGCGCATCGCCGGCCTGGGAGGCGCGCTTGGCCTCGGCGCCGCGCTCGCGACGTGGTGGGTGAACACGAGCGGCCGTCGCATCCCACGGCCGCTCCTGCTCGGCGGGGGCATGCTGCTCGCGGGTGTGTGGCTCGTTTGCCTCGCGGTCTCCACGCGATATGCGGTGTTCGCGATCGCCAGCTTCCTTGTGGGCGCGAGCATCGCGCCGGCGTTCGTGCTCACCGAGACACTCGTCCAGGAGGGCACTGATCTCCATCAGCGCGGCCGCGTCTTCAGCCTTCGCGACTTCGCCATGCGACTGCTCCTTCTCGCCTCCCTGGCGCTCGCCACGCTGCTCACGCCACTGTTCGGCACCACGGTCACGCTCGTGGTGGCGGCGGTGCTCGTCTCGGGTACGGGGCTCTTGGCGCTGGCTTGGGGTCGGCGGTCGCGCGAGCTGAACACGCTCCCACCCGGCTAGCCGGGATCATTCATGAGCCCGTGGCCTGCGAGGGCCGGCTGCCCATGAATCGCTGCGTTGAAGGCTTGGCCCGCTCCTGCGACGTGTCACCGACACGACTCCGTCGCGGGCCAAGCCTTCGCCTTGCGCTTCACAGACATCCGTCCCTCTCGATTCACGGTTCACGAATAATCCCGACCAGATTTGGTTGAAGGGTGGCGCGCGGCGCCGCTGCGAAGCACGACGCCGCGCACCCTGGCCTCCCGATCACTCCCCGCCTGGCGGGAACAGCTCTACGCCGAAGCGCGCTCGCAGCTCGTCGCGAAACGGCAGCGACGGCGCGTTCGTCCCGGCGCGGCGGCGGAACTCGTCCCACGCCTCGAGCAGCGCGGGGCCGTGCTCCGCGAACAGCCGCCGCTCCCGTGCCGCGGCCTCGAGGTCGGGTCCGACGCGGGCCACGAGCTCGTCGAAGACATGCCGGGCCACGCCGCGGATCTCTTGCGCCGGCCCGAGCAGCGTGCCGGCGGCGTCCACCGCGAACTCGCGCCCGCACGAGGGGCAACGCACATTGGCCCCCGCCTCGCCCAGGAGCGATTGCGGCAGCAGATAGCGTGTGGAGCAGGCCGGGCACTGGACGGGCAATCCCTTCATGGGGCGTCAGGGTAGCGCGTCCCGTGTGGCGAGGCACGCGCGAGTTGCGCCCCGACACACGCGACCCCGGTCGCGTCACTGCGCGGCCGGGGCCTCGTTCTTGGCACTGCCTGGGTCAGAGGGCGAGACCGATCTGTTTCATGAACGTCTGGTTGTCCCAGAACAGGTACTCCTCGTCCATGACGCCGTCCTTCCAGTGACCGATCGTCGCCATCTGCAGCTTGAACGGCTTGCCCGTGGGCGGGATGGACTTGCCGTCGCCGGTCGGCATGGGTTGCGTGAACGTGCCCTCCATGACGCCGATGACGCCGGTCCACTCGCCCTGTCCGAAGCGGATCGGGTGTTCGTGGACGCGCGTGTCGGGCGCGTAGACGAACATCGACTTCAAGTCCTCGATGTGTTTCTCGATGCCGGACGTGGTGTGGCCATCAGGCCAGTGGACGGTGATGTTCGCGGCATGGCTCTCGCGAAGTCGGTCCCACTTCTGGCCCGTGAACACCACGAAGTCCAGCTCGTCGAACGTGGCGAGGTTCTGGTGCACCGCCTTGGCCTCGCGCAGGAACGCGGCGAGATCCTTCGGCGCTTCGCCGGACTTTCCGGCAGCGTGCGCGTCACCGGCGAGCATGATCGCGGCGAGCGCGAGCGTGACGCGACGGACCGAGATTCGGCGTCTCATGGTTCCTCCTTGGGAGCGGGTGGGCTCCAGAACCCGGCGGCGGGAGCGCGTGAGATCACGCCCCGCCGCTACGTGTCGTGTCAGGACTTGCGGATGGTCTCGAGATCGATGGTCAGGGTCACCTCGTCGCCGAGGATGAAGCCGCCGTTGTCGAGCGCGGCGTTCCAGACCATGTCGTACTCCTTGCGATCGAGGACGAACTGCGTGCTGAAGCCCGCGCGCTCGTTGCCCCACGGGTCACGAGCCACGCCGAGGAACGACACCTCGAGCGTGATCGGCTTGCGAATCCCTCGCAGCTCGAGCTCGCCGGACACACGATAGCGGTCGCCGGTGAGCGGCCGCACGGCCGTGCTCGTGAAGCGGACGAGCGGGTAGCGCTCGCTGTCGAAGAAGTCTCCGCTCCGCAAGTGCGTGTCGCGGTCGGGCTGGCGCGTGTCGATGCTTGCCGCCTTCACCTCGAATGTCACACTGGAGTGCTCGGGCCGCTGCCGGTCGAGGCGCACCTCTCCGGAGAACTCCGCGAACCGGCCGCGCGTGCGGCTCAGCAGGTGACGCACGCTGAAGCCCACCTCGGAATGGTCAGGGTCGATGAGGAACGCTTCGAGCGTGCCGGGGGCGCTGGCGGTGGTACTGGTGATGGGGCTGCTGGTGAGGGTGCTCATGGTGTTCCTCCTCGGGTAGTTGCGGGTGCCGCCAGCACGCGCGGCATCCAGTTGATATGACCATCATTGACTAATCAACTAGTTGACCTGCGATCATCGACCGTGACTCATGCCTCCTCCTCGCGGAGCCGGTCGAGCATCCCGACCAGCTTCGCGAGCTCGCCTTTGAGCAGGCGGCGAATTCGCTTCACCTCAAGCTGGTTGACGAGCGCATCGGTCTTTCGCAGGAGCTCGAGTCCCGCTGGCGTGACGGTGCACAGCACTCGACGGCGATCCTCGCGGCAGCGTTCACGCGCCACCAACCCTCGTGCCTCGATGCGGTCCAGGAGCCGCGTGATTCCGGGTGCGCGCTCGATCATGCGTTCGGCGATCTCGAGCGTGGGCAGCGAGCCCGGATGCGAACCCCGCAGGATGCGCAGCACGTTGTATTGCTGGGGCGTGATCTCGAACGGCTCGAGCGCGCGCTCCAGGTCCACGCGAATCACGTCCGCGGTGCGGAGCAGCGCCACGGCCGCCTCCTGCTCGGCGGTCGGGAACGGCCGCGACTGCTTGAGTTCGCGTCGGATGGCGCTCGGCTGGGCCTTCATGGAAGTGATCATATGCATCAATAGATGACTAATCAAGCAAATGGATTCAGGTGCGATGCTCTCAGGGCGATTCGCGGGCCGAGCGGGACGCCGTTCCGACGTCCCGCTCGTACATCCGTTGGACCGGTTCTCCTTATTTCACAGCACGTTGGCCGGGCCTGTCTGAGTCGGCGCAGCCGCTCCGCCCGCGCACGCCCGCGACCCAGGCCGTTAGCCCCCCGCTACCCTGCCAGCGCCAGCTCCAGTGGCTCACGGAAGCGATCGCGCAGGATCCCGCGCAGCGTGGCATGTGCCGCGGCCAGTAGCTGGGGATCGTCCGCCACCAGCGCGCGCGCCGCGTCACGCGCCTCGAGCAGCAACCCCTCGTCGCGCGCGAGGTCGGCGAGCCGGAAGTCGGTGAAGCCCGCCTGTCGCGTGCCCCACAGCTCGCCTGGACCGCGAAGCAACAGATCGGCTTCGGCCAGCTCGAAACCGTCGTCCGTGCGGGTCATGACTTCGAGCCGCTCGCGTGCGCGAGCGCCCGCCAGCGCGCCCGCCACGAGCACGCACACCGAGCGATGCTCGCCGCGGCCCACGCGGCCCCGGAGCTGGTGCAGCTGCGAGAGCCCGAAGCGCTCGGCGTTCTCGACGATCATGAGTGTCGCGTTCGGGATGTCCACACCCACTTCGACCACGGTGGTGGCGACCAGGATGTGGAGCTCGCCACGCCGGAACGCATCCATGACCTCCTGCTTCTCGTCGGGCCTGAGCTTCCCGTGCAGGAGCCCCAGCCGATAGGGCGCGAGTGGCGGCTGCACCTTGAGCCGCTCCAGCTCGGTCTGGGCCGCACGCAGGTCGGGCCGTCCGCCTGCTTCGATCGCGGGTACCACCACGAACGCCTGCCGACCAGCGGAGAGCTCGCGCGCCATGAACTCCAGGATCTGAGGAAACTTCTCCTCCCCCGTGACGCGCGTCACGAGCCGCCCGCGGCCCGCGGGACGTTCGCGGATGACGCTCAGGTCCAGATCGCCGAAGCAGGCGAGCTGGAGCGTGCGCGGGATGGGTGTCGCGGTGAGCACGAGCACGTGGGGCAACATCCCTTTCGCGGCCAGCGCCGCGCGCTGGCGCACGCCGAAGCGGTGCTGCTCGTCCACGATCGCGAGTGCGAGCGAGTGGAAACGGAGCTTCTCCTCGAGCAGCGCGTGCGTACCCACGACGAGCAGCGGCTCGCCGGCCGACAGTTTTGCCTGGAGCGCGCGGCGCTCCGCCGACGTCGAGGCCCCGGTGTGGGTCGCCACCACCAGGCCCGTCCCGGCCGCCAGCCGCTCGACGGTCGCTCCGTGCTGGCGAGCGAGGACCTCGGTGGGTGCCAAGAGCGCCGCCTGCGCTCCGGACTCCACCGCCGCGCACGCCGCGAGCAGCGCCACCACCGTCTTGCCGCTCCCCACGTCCCCCACGACGAGCCGGTGCATCGGGCTCGAGCGCGCGAGGTCCGAACGGATGTCGCGAAGCGCCGCCTCCTGTCCGGCGGTGAGCGTGAACGGTAGGGCGGCGCGCACGCGGTCGGCGAGCGCGCCAGCACCACTGATCGCGAGTGCGCGTCCCTCCTCCGCGAACACGCGCCGCCGCAGCTCCATCACCATCTGCACGAGAAACAACTCCTCGAACGCGAGCCGTGCGCGAGCCGCCTCGAGTGCGGCGGCGTCGGGCGGGAAATGGAGATCGCGGAGCGCCTGCCCGAGCGGCAATGCGGCGACCCCTCCCCACCCGGTGGGGAGCGGATCGGGAATCCGGTCGGCCACTTGGTCGAGCGCGCGCCGCACGGCCTGCCGCAGCCCGCGCGCGCTCACGCCCCGCGTGAGCGCGTGCACCGGCACGAGACGCCCGGCGTGGAGCAGCGATTCGAGGTCGCCTTCCACCACCTCGAAGAGCGGGTTCGCCATCTGGCGCTCGGCGCCGGCGATCTCGCCGCTCACCACGACGCGTGTTCCGGGCGTGAGTTGCTTCGAGAGCCATCCCTGGCCGAAGAAGTAGCACGGGAGCGCACCGGTGCCGTCCGTCACGGTGATGGTGAAATCCGTACGACCGCCGCGCGTGCGTAACGAGCTCGCGTGCTTCACCTCGCCCACGACGGTGAGCAGCTCGCCCGGTCGCAGCTCCCTGACGCGCACGAAGTGGCTCGCGTCGAGCCAGGTGCGCGGGTAGTGCCGGACCAAGTGCTCGAGCGTCACGATGCCGAGGCGCTCGAACGCCAGCGCGCGGCCCGGCCCGACGCCCGGCAGGAATTGCACGCGGGTGCGTGGGTCGAGCGGGGGCTTGGCTCCGGAGATCCGGCTGGGCGTCATGGCGAAAGTTGCCGCGGACGGGCGACGGGCGCACCTTACGTGGCCACTGCCCTGTTCGCCACACGCTGTTCGTACACCGCTTTACAGCCGCGGGGCGCCCCGCTATAGTCCCCCGGCTTCAGCGAATCCGGAGGCCCTCGCGGCGTCTCGTCCCACGAGGGCCGTGTTACTGCTAAGGAGATTCCCATGGCGAAGTGCTTCGTGTGCGGCAAGCAGCGCATGGCAGGCCAGAATGTGAGCCACGCCAACAACGTCACCAAGCGCCTGTTCAAGCCGAACATCCAGAACGTCCGTGCGCTGGTGGACGGCCGCCCCAAGCAGGTCACCGTGTGCACCCGCTGCCTGCGGAGCGGCAAGGTCGAGAAAGCCGTGCGCGGCATGCGGACGACCGCGACAGCGTAGCGCGGCGGCGACCCCGACACGACCTCGGCCCGGCTCGCGAGAACCGGGCCTTACTGTGTCCCGCAGCTACGCCCCGGGCGTCGCGCCCACCAGCTCGCGCCACGCGAGCTGATCGCGCGGGAGCGAATGCAACGGATCCAGTTCCAGCGCCCTGGCGAACTCTTGGTCGGCCTCGGCGGCGCGGCCGTTCCGAAGCAGCGCCCAGCCCAGGTCCGCGCGCGCGGCCGCGAATCCGGGATGGATCGCCACGGCGGACCGCAACGGGCCCTCGGCGCTCGCGGCATCGCCGCGCACGAGTCGCGCACGCCCGAGGAGCGCGTGCGCGTCGGCCCATTCGGGGCGCCGCGCGAGCAGCATCACGAGCCGCGCCTCGGCCACGTCGGGCCGTGCCATCTCGAGCGCCAGCGCCGCGCGCTCGAGTGCCGCGGCGTCGTAGCCAGGCTGAAGCTCGAGCGCTCGCTCGTACGCGAGCGCCGCCTCCTCGAGCCGGTCGCGCGCCCGCAGCGTTCGGG
>JAHFBW010000353.1:2668-3265 GCA_023249845.1 Candidatus Eiseniibacteriota bacterium | reverse complement strand
CGACCACGGTGGCGTTCTCGTCCGGGACGCGTTCGCGCAGGAACTTCGTGCCCCACGCCGTGACGATGCCCTTGGTGTCGAGCAGGTCCTTGGCTGCGTACGGCACGCCGTGCAGCGGCCCGCGGTACTTGTTGGCTTTCAGTTCACTCGCGGCGCGCTGCGCCTGTTCGAGCGCGAGTTCCGGCGTGGGCGTCTCGAACGAGTTGTAGCGGCCGTTCATGCGCTCGATGCGATCGAGGAAGCCGCGCGTGAGCTCGACGGGCGACAGCCGGCCGGCCCGCAGGTCGGGGGCGAGTTCCTCGGCGGTGGCGAACCACACCTCATCCTTGAGCATCGCCTACTTCTCCCGCTTGCGGGTGCGCTGCGGACGGAACACCACCGGCAGATCGCCGCCCGGCGGGAGCGGGTGCTCGCGCAGCGTCTTCAGGGTGGCGAGCGTGCCGGCGCGCTGGCGATCGAACTCCTTCTGCGCGGCGCTCGGAGCCGGCGCGGGCGGCAGCGGCTTCTGCGCCGGCGCGCTCGACTTCTTATGCCGCGTGCCGCTGGCCGCGGCGGCCGGCGCGGGACGCGCGAGCAGCACCGCAGAACCTGCCGCCA
>JAHFBW010000353.1:0-2658 GCA_023249845.1 Candidatus Eiseniibacteriota bacterium | reverse complement strand
GGCGCGTGATCGCCTGCGCGGTGCCGGCCTTCCGTCGTGCCGTCATGAACGCACCTCCCGAGTGAGCGAACGGCCCTCGAACGACTCCAGTCGCTGGCGCATGTCGCCAGGGCAGGGGATGCTCTGCTTGGTCGCGTAATCGTAGAACACCTGCACCGACTTCGCCTCCACCACCAGCCGCCGGCTCGTCAGCTCGCGGATCACGTACTCGAACGCGAACGACTTCTGGCCAACGTACGCGCAACGGATGCACAGCTCCAGCGTCTCGTGCATGAGCGCCTCGGAGCGGAAGTCCACGTCGACGTGCGCCAGGATGAACGGCACGACGCGGTAATTGTCGTCCTGCTTGAACGCGCGCCAGTACTCCTGGCGCGCCACCTCGAGATAGGTGACGTAGACCGCGTTGTTGATGTGTCCCATCGCGTCGGTGTCGCGGAAGCGAGGCTTGAGCGGCGCGACGATGGTCCAGCGTTCGGTGCTCGCCAATGGGATCTCCCTAGAAACCATTCATGGGGAACAGGAACACCTGTCGCGTGCGGAACCAGGATTCCACCAGCTCGGCCGCGCCGCGCAGATCCTCGACCAGCCCGCGCTCGGCCGCCACGCCGGGACTCACCGCGCCGGCCACCACGATCGCCAGCGCCTCGGTACTCGCGGTCAAGCGCGGCAGCTTGTCGCGGCTCGCGGCCTGGCGCGCCGTCTCCGCGCGCACGGTCAGGTGGCCGTCGCGCGCGTGCACACGCCAGGCGCGTGCATTCGATGGAATCACGTCATCGCGCACCTCGATGATCAGCTCGCCACGTGCCTGCGGGGCGACCGGCAGCGATTCGAGCGCGCTCTTCACGTCCACGAGCCGCAGCATGGCGCCATAGCCGGCATGTCCGCTGCTGCGCACCACCCCCAGCTTCATCTCGCCGCGAAGATTCGCGGCATCGCCCAGTTCGGCCGCCCACGGCGCGTCGGAGGGTGTGGACATGACCAGCTCCACGGCCTGGTCGCGCAGCCCGTGCAGGTAGCCGGTCAAACCACGGTGCGCGTCCGGAGTGAGCGCCACGAACTCGTTCACCGTCAGCACGAGTTTCCAGGGTCCGTCGCCGGAGTCCACTTGGATCTGCAAGTAACCCTCGATCTGGCCGCGCCGCCGCTCGTACACAATCCACTCGCCCTCGTAGCCCCACAGCCGGCGCTCCCACCACTCCGAGCGCCGCGCCAGCGCGAAGTGCCCGCGCTCGCGTGCGTAGCGGTCGTACAGGCTCTGCACGAGCGGCCGGTCCGGAATGCGCAGGCGGCGCACGCGGCGCGCTTCCTCGGACGCGGGCAGCAGCGCGGGCGGAACCGACAGCATGATGGGCGTCTCCACCAGGCCCCAGCCGAAACGCCGGTAGAAATCGCCGCGGAACGCGTAGAGCATGCTCAGGGCGTCGCCGCGCTGGCGCATCTCGCGCAACGACGCGCGCACGAGCGCTTCGCCCACGCCGCGGCGGCGATGCTCGGGCGAGACCGCCACCGAGCCGATGCCGGTGACCGGCAGCTTCTCGCCCCGCACGTAGGCATGCAGCGGGTAGAGCACGAGCGCGGCCGCGACCTCGCCGTCGAGCTCGCCCACACGCACGTCGCGCAGCCCGAACCGCGGATGGTCGCCGAAGAAGTCGCGGCGGGCCTCGGCGCTCGAGACGCGGTACGCGCGCAGCGACAGCTCCACCAGCGTCTCGATGTCGGTGCGCCGCGCGGGCCGGTAGCGCAGCGCGGGCGGCCGGGGCGTGTGCCCGCGGCTCACAGGCGAACGTCCCGGGCGAGCAGCAGCGCGGCGTCGCCGTTGCGCGCGCGGGTGATCCCCGGGCCGCGCAGGTCATGACCTTTCGCCGTCGCGCGCAGGACGCTCGCCGGCTGCCAGTCGGCATTGAAGTGCGCCAGCAACTCGAAGCGGTAGTTCCCGACCGGCAGCGGTCCGTGATCGCCGAGCAAGGGCGGCGTATCGAAGCGCCCCCCCAGCACCACCACCTGCGCCATCGCCAGCGACACCCCGCCGCCCGGGGCGCGGATGGCGATCTGCACCGTGGTGCTGTCGGGCAGCCGCACGTCGCCGCTCACGCGCACGGTGCCGTTCGCCATGCGGGACGGCTCGAAGCGCTGCAGGATCGCCGCGCCCGCCGAGAGTCCGGTGGTATCGGGCAGGCGCTCGAACGACATCGGCTCCTGCGGCCGCTCGCGGCCGCAGCCTGCGAGCGTGAGCACGAGCAGCGCGGACACGGGCAGCAGCAATCGGGCAGCAGTGGCGTTGGCACGTCGCATGACGGTCCAAGGTAGCAACAGGCGCCAGCCAGGGGAACCCCCCGGCCAGTCGCGCTACATGCCCACCGCGCGCCGGGTGCGCTCCGCTTGGGCCAAGTGGCGATGGCTGTGCACGACGAGCAGCCGGAACGCGTCGCCGATGTTGACGCGAAACAGCGGCGACACCGGGGAGCCGAAGCCGATGCCGAGATCGTGACCATCCACCTCGTACATGAGCCCGCGCGCGCGCGCGATCCCGGCGAGGAACGCGTCCACGACGTGCTCGCGCGGCGTCGCGCCGGTGCGGTAGAGCTTCGGCGCGGGCACGTTCTTGCTGCCTTCAACGAGCGCGCCCGTGAGCCAGCCGCCCACGAAGCTCGGCCGCCA
>JAHFBW010000352.1:1325-3295 GCA_023249845.1 Candidatus Eiseniibacteriota bacterium | reverse complement strand
CTCCTCGAGGCGGTCGCGGCTCCATCGCAGTACCGGCTGCCCCGCGGCTGCCAGTGCGTCGAGCGCCTTGCTCGTCGCGGACGGCATGGTGCCGAGGCTCACGGCCACGAACACGCGGTCGTTACCGTAAGCGCCAGGTTCGGAAAGCTGTTCACCCTCGACCGGCAGGATGCCGCGGCCTTCCTTGCCGGTGCTCTCCGCCACCAGCTGCTCGATCCACACGCCGAGGCTGGACAGCTCGGGCGAAAGCACCAGCGTGAGCTTGTCGCGACCCGCCAGCGCCAGCTCGCCGAGCGCGGCGCCCAGCGCGAGCGCATCGCCGCCGTCGCGCGCCAGCGTCTCCCGCTCGGCGAAGGCTTCGTCACACAGGACTGCAATGTCGAGTCCGAGCAGCGCCGCGGGCACGAGCCCGAAGCACGACAGCGCCGAATAGCGCCCGCCGATGTCGGGGGGGTTCGCGAACACACGCCGGTAACGTTTGGACTTCGCCTGCGCCTCGAGCGCGGTACCCGGGTCGGTGATCGCCACGAACGATCGGCCGGCCTCATCGCCGAGTGCGGATTGAGCACGTGCGAAAAACGTGCGCTCGAACTGTGTCACCTCGATCGTGCCGCCCGACTTGGAGCACACCAGAACCAGCGTCTGCTCCGGTGAACCGTCCGCCAGCACCGCACGCACGGACGCCGGCGACGTGTCGTCGAGCACCGTGAGCGGGAGTCCGCCGGGGCGCATGCCGAACGTGCGCGACAGCACCTCGGGCGCCAGGCTCGAGCCGCCCATGCCGAGCAGCAGCACGCGCGTGAACCCGGCGCGCACCACTTCGTCGGCGAACGCCGCGAACTCCGCGGCGCGCTCGCGCATCGCCGTCGGGACGGTCACCCAGCCGAGTCGGTTGCCCACCACCTGGCGGCGTGCGCTGTCGTCACCCCAGAGTGTGTCGTCACACGCCACGAGGCGGCGATGGAAGCCATCGGCGCGCAGCGCCTCGAGGCGCGCCTGGACCTTCGCCGCGAGCGGTCCCACCTCGATTCGGAGCGCGCTCACCGGCCGCTCCCGCGCTGCGCGACCATCTCGCGCCGGCGCGTCTCGAGCGTGGCGAGCAGTTCGTCGTAGGACTTCGAGAACGACTGGACGCCCTCGCCCTCGAGCTGGTCGATGATCGTGTCGATTGGCACGCCGAGCGCCGTCAGCCGGGAGAACACAGCTCGCGCGCCCGCGACATCATGATGGATGCGCGACTCGACGCGACCATGGTCGTTGAATGCCGCCAGCGTGGCGGGCGGCATGGTGTTGACGGTGTCTGCGCCGATCAGCTCCTCCACGTAGAGCACGTCGCGATAGGCCGGGTTCTTCGTGCTGGTGGATGCCCACAGCGGCCGCTGCACGTGCGCGCGCCGCCGCTTCAATGCCTGGAATCGCGGCGTGGCCATGGTCTGCTCGAACGCGGCGTAAGCGAGCCGCGCGTTCGCCACCGCCGCCTTGCCGCGCAGGCTCTCGAGCTCGGCGCGCTCGGTGGCACCCGGCGGCAGCGTCGCCACGCGCTGCTCGATCGCGGCGTCGACCTTGGTGTCCACGCGTGACACGAAGTACGACGCCACCGAGCGCACGCTGCCGAGGTCGCCACCCGCTGCGGACAGTTGCTCGAGCCCGGTGAGCCATGCGTCCATGACCTCGCGGTGGCGGGCCACCGAGAAGATGAGCGTGATGTTCACGCTGATGCCGGCCGCCAGCGTGGCGGTGATGGCCGGCAGGCCCTCGCGCGTGGCGGGGATCTTGATCATGACGTTGGGACGCGCGGTGGCGGCGTGCAGGCGCCTGGCGGCGGCGATGGTGCCGGCGGTGTCGCGCGCGAGGCGCGGGCTCACCTCGAGGCTCACGCGCCCGTCGAGCCCGTCCGAAGCGTCGAACCTGGCGCGCAGCCGGTCGCACGCCATGCGGATGTCCTCGAGCGCGAGCGCCTCGAACAGCGG
>JAHFBW010000352.1:0-1315 GCA_023249845.1 Candidatus Eiseniibacteriota bacterium | reverse complement strand
CGGCTCGCCCTCGAGCCCGCGCGCGATGCCCTCGGCCAGTGCCGCGTCGTAGTCGGTGCTGCCGGCGATGGCCTGCTGGAAGATGGTCGGGTTGGAGGTCACGCCCACGACGCCGGCTTCGTTCACGTCCTTGTCGAACCCGCCCGAGAGGAGGTGACCGCGACGAATGAAATCGAGCCACACGCTCTGTCCGAGCGTGAGCAGCTGCTGGGCGCGAGTCGGCATGGCGGGGACTCCGGTCGTTCGAGGGGGAAGGCGAGGTGGTGATGCTCCGAAGATGCGACGATGGCCGGTGCGCCGCAAGTGCTGATGGACGACGTTTGACTCGTAGCTGACCTGAACGGTGCACGAGCCACGCCCGGGAGCCGACGGATTCGGTCGCGGCCTCACGGCCGCTTCGGCATCCGGTCGTAGGTCGCGGCGAGGCTCCGCAACCGCTCGGCGAGCGGCTGGTGCGGCAGACCGTCCGCGAGCCGCCACGCCCAGTGCCCGCTGCCGCTGCCGGGCAGGTTCAGGCGTGCCTCGCTGCCGAGCGACAGCACATCCTGCATCGGCGCCACGAACGTGTCCGCCACCGACGACATGCCGAGCCGGATCAGGTCCCAGGCGATATCGCCCGATCGGGGGCCCAGGTACTCGCGCACGAAGTGGCGCTCGCGCTCGTCGAGGGCCGCCCACCAGCCGTGCGTGGTGTCGTTGTCGTGCGTTCCGGTGTACACGACCGAGTTCGGCACGTGGTGGTGGGGGAGGAACAGGTTGGTGGCCCCGTTGCCGAATGCGAACTGCAGCACGCACATGCCGGGCAGCCCGAGCCGGTCCCGCAGCGCTTCGACCTCCCTGTTTGTCTCGCCCAGGTCCTCGGCCACCAGTGGCAACGCGCCCAGTTCACGCTCGATGGCGCGGAACAGCGCTTCACCGGGGCCCGGTCGCCAGCGACCGGTGCGCGCGTCGGGCGCCGTCACCGGCACTTCCCAGTGCCGCACGAAGCCGATGAAGTGGTCGAGCCGCACGCGGTCCACGACCGCGGTGAGCGCGGCGAGCCGCGCACGCCACCACGCGAACCCGTCCGCGGCGTGCGCCTGCCAACGATAGAGTGGATTTCCCCACAACTGGCCGGTGCTGCTGAAATAGTCGGGCGGCACGCCCGCGACGGCGGTGGGCTGTCCGTGCGCGTCGAGAGCGAACAGTTCCCGGTGAGCCCATACGTCCGCGCTGTCGTAGGCAACAAAGATCGGCGCGTCGCCCAGGATCGCGACGCCGCGCGCGTGCGCATGTGAACGCAGCCGCGCCCACTGCCGCGCGAACGCCCACTGCA
>JAHFBW010000071.1 GCA_023249845.1 Candidatus Eiseniibacteriota bacterium | reverse complement strand
GTCCAGGTAGGCGACGCGGGACGTGCCGATGAGAACGCCACCCGAATAGATCTGTGCGCATGGACCCGTGCCGGGTGGCCCGCTTGGATCGCCGCCACCCAACACCGCGAACCGCACGATGCCATCCAGGTTCGTGACCGCGGTGACGCCATGGGTCGCGCAGCGTGTGCTCACACCGGGCTGGAGCTGGTCCAGACCGAGGCGTGCGCCGGGACAGTTGAGGATGCGGAATTCGATCGTCCGGCCCGGAACCGGGTTGTTCGCGAAGTCACGCGCCACGATGAGGATCGCGCCCGTGGTCGTATCGGGCACGCCCTGGGCGTGTCCCTCGAGCAGCACGAATGGCGGCACCGTGGAGTTGGCGGGCGACGAGACCGCGCGGGCGGGGCTCTGCCACAGCATGGCCGCGACGGCCGCGAGAACAAGGTTTCGCATGGCGAGACTCCGATCGATGGCGGGACGCGACGGACCGCACTCTTTGAGAACCCCGCGTCCCGCGCCGCGGTTCCGCGCGCTCGGCTCCTCCCTGCGGCGGGCGAGGCGGACGCCCCTCCTGCCCGCCTCACGCTCGCGTCAGGCTCCCGCCACCACCAGGTTCAGGAGCTTGTCCTGCACGTAGATGGCCTTGGCGACCGTGCCGCCGTTCATGTAGCGCCGGATGCGCTCATCGGCGAGTGCCGCGGCTTGCACCTGGGCCTGCTCTGAGCCGCGCGGCAGGTCGAGCGTGGCGCGCAGCTTGCCGTTCACCTGCACGGCCACGGTGACCGTGTCCTCGATGCACTTGGCCGGGTCGTACGCCGGCCACGGCGCGTACGCCAGCGATTCGGCGTGGCCGAGACGCTGCCACAGCTCCTCACCCAGGTGAGGCGCGAACGGCGACAGCACCAGTACGAACGGCTCGAGCAGCGTCTTCGGCCTCGCGGGCTGCTTCATGACCTCGTTCACGAATACCATCATCTGCGAGATCGCGGTGTTGAACTTGAGTGCCTCGAGGTCCTCGGTGACCTTGCGGATCGTCTGGTGCAGCACGCGCTCCAGCTCGGGCGTGGCCTCCCCCGCCGTCACCGCGGACGAGCCGTCCTCGTTCACGAACAGCCGCCACACGCGGTCCAGGAACCGCGAAATGCCTTCGACGCTCTTCGTGCTCCACGGCTTCATCGCTTCCAATGGCCCCATGAACATCTCGTAGATACGCAGCGCGTCGGCGCCGTACGCGTCCACCATGTCGTCGGGGCTCACGACGTTGCCCCACGATTTGCTCATCTTGCGGTTGTCCTCACCGAGGACCGTGCCCGGGTGGATGAGTTTCAGGAACGGCTCGGGCGTGCTCACGAGACCGATGTCGAACAGCACCTTGTGCCAGAACCGGGCGTAGAGCAGGTGGAGCACGCCGTGCTCGGCGCCGCCCACGTAGAGATCCACCGGCATCCAGTACTTCTCCTTCGCCGGGTCCACGAGGCGGTCGGGATTCCTCGGATCGAGGAAGCGCAGGTAGTACCAGCACGAGCCCGCCCACTGCGGCATCGTGTTGGTCTCGCGGCGCGCAGCTTTGCCCGTGGCGGGATCGGTCGTGTTCACCCACTCGATGAGATTCGCGAGCGGGCCTTCGGTGCTGCCGGTCGGCTTGAAGTCGGCGGACTCGGGCAGGCGCACGGGCAGCATCTGCTCGGGCAGCGTGCGCGGCTCGCCGTCCACCCACACCACCGGGAACGGCTCGCCCCAGTAGCGCTGGCGCGAGAACAGCCAGTCGCGAAGCTTGTAGTTCACCGCCTTCCGGCCGAGGCCCTTCGACTCGAGCCACTCGGTGATGTTCGGGATCGCGTCCGCCGGCGCCAACCCGTCGATCGAGAACGAGCGGTCCGGCGTCGTGGAGTTCACCACGCGACCGGAGCGGTTCTCGGTGAACGCCGCTTTCGTGACGTCACCGCCGCGCACCACCTCGCGGATGGGCAGCCCGAACGCGGTCGCGAACTCCCAGTCCCGCTCGTCGTGCCCGGGCACGGCCATGATGGCGCCGGTGCCGTAGCCCATGAGCACGTAGTCGGCGATCCAGATCGGCAGTCGCTCGCCGTTCACCGGGTTGATGGCATGCCCGCCCGTGGGCACGCCGCTCTTCGTCCGCTCCTCCTGGCGCGCCAGGTCACTCTTGTGCGCCGCGGCCTCCCGGTACGCGCGGACCTCTGCGGCGCGCGCCGGCGTGGTCACGGCATCCACGAGCGGGTGCTCGGGCGCCAGCACCATATAGGTGGCGCCGAACAGCGTGTCGGGGCGCGTCGTGAAGATGCGCAGCGAGCCGTTCGCCCCGTCGAGCGCGAACTCCACCTCGGCGCCGATCGAGCGTCCGATCCAGTTCTTCTGCATCTCCACCGTGCTCGTCGGCCAGTCCACGAGCCTCAGATCCTCGAGCAGCCGGTCGGCGTAGGCGGTGATCTTGAGCACCCACTGGCGCATGGGCTTGCGTACGACCTCGTAGCCACCCACCTCGGAGCGGCCGTCCACCACTTCCTCGTTCGCGAGCACCGTGCCCAGCTCGGGGCACCAGTTGACCGGCACCTCGGCCACGTACGCCAGCCCACGCGCGTGGAGCTGGAGGAAGATCCACTGCGTCCAGCGGTAGTACTCGGGATCGGTGGTGTCCAGCTCGCGGTCCCAGTCGTGCGACAGTCCCACGCGCTGCATCTGGCGGCGGAAGTTCGCGATGTTCTCCCGCGTCGTTCGGGCCGGGTGGATGCCGGTCTTGACCGCGTACTGCTCCGCCGGCAGCCCGAACGCGTCCCAGCCGGTCGCGTGCAACACGTTGAACCCGCGCATGCGCTTCCATCGGCTGACGATGTCGGTGGCGGTGTAGCCCTCGAGGTGGCCCACGTGCAGCCCGGCACCGGAGGGGTACGGGAACATGTCCAGGCAATAGTACTTGGAGCGAGAGGCGTCCTCGACGGCGCGGAACGTCTTGCGCTCGACCCAGTACCGCTGCCAGCGCGGCTCGACCTCGGCGTAGGGGTAGTACCTGCTCATGCGCGGATCCCGGTGGAGTTCATGGGCCGCCGAAGATAACGGCAGCGCGACGAAGCGTCACGCCGCGAGGATTCCAGCGAGCGCAAGTACGGGGTCCAGTGTACGGAATGGCCGGCTCAGGCAGGGCGCGTGACTAGCGTCCGTTCGGGTTCGAAGACTTGAGCGCCTCACCGAGCCGCCGTGCCCAGCCGAGTGACAACGCGATCTCGCGGCGCTCCGCCAAGCCACGGGGCGGTCGCGTGAACAGGAACCGGTCGAAGACTGGGTCGTAGTCGTAGTCCCGGATCGAAACCTCGACAGGTGATGACGGGACTTCGAACAGCGGTTCAGGCGGACCCACCGTGAGTTCGTCGCCGCGAACCGTGATGGCCGCACGGTGGAGCAGGTCGCCCGCGACGAAGAACAACTCGCGACCATCGCGGCCCCAGCGTGGGCCACCGCCGCCTCCGGTGGACACCTGCCAACTTCCCCCCGCTCCGTCGAAGCGCCGGACGCAGACTTCCTCGCGACGTGTCTTGTTCGAGATGTACGCCATCCAACGGCCATCCGGGGACAGCCGTCCGATCTGTTCATAGCCCTCGCCTTCCGCCGCCAGGGCTTTTGGAGGCGCGTGGCCATCCACCGGTGCCACAAGAATGCGTCCGGCGCTCAAGCCATAGTCGCTGAAGATCACGCCGAGACCATCCTTCGTCACGTTGCTGACGAGGTAGGGATGTTCCCCACGCCAAAGCTCCTTCGCTCCGCCTGCGCCATCCAGCCGGCGCACGAGCACCTGTTCCCCGGTGCTGTCCCGCCCGGAATAAGCGAGCCGCACACCATCGGGGAACCACGTGCTCACACCGCCCCGACCTCCCTGCGTGAGCCGATTCAAGCCACCCGTGCGAAGGTCGGCGAGCCACAGGTCGAGTGCGCCTCCGCCGGGGCCCGCCGTGACCAGCGCGCGGCCGCCGTCGGGGGACACGGCAAGCTGGCCGTAGGGCCCAGGCGTGACGGTCGTGGGCGTCCAGCGGCCTGAGCGATCGAACCATCCGATCTCGCGCGTCAGGTCGGGTTCGCCGCCCGGGATCCATGCGAGCGTGCCGTCATGCGCGATCGAGAAGTAGGAAGCTCCGCTCGACGCGTCTCCGGCCACGCCCGTGACGACGGGTACGGGATCGCGCGTGATCCTCGGATCGCGCGGGTCGATCTTGACCGCGTAGAGGTCGCTGCCGCGCGCGAGAAGCAGGTACCCGCCGGGCACCCATGCGGCGCGCCGCGCGCCCGAGTAGAGATGGCGCCGTTCCCCGGTTTTCACCGAGACGGCGTCGATGCTGGCGTCATCGTAGCCGCCCGGGCTCGTGATGGTCTGCGCCGTGAACACCACCCAGGGACCGCCGTTGAGCGCGCTCGGGAAGCGATGGGTGCGCTCGTGCTTCGTGCTGTCGAGCGCGGTGATGGCCACCGGCGCGCCGCCAGTCTCCGGGATGCGGTAGAGCGGTTCCGTGGTCTCGCGCGAGTAGACGATCGTGCCGTCGTCGAGCCAGGTGGCCTGCCGGTCCTGCTGGGCGTCAGCCAGTTCCACAGGCGCTCCGCCGCGCACGGAGACCTTGCACAGCTTGCGCGTGTCGAAGTACCCGAGCCACTGGCCGTCGGGCGAGAAGAACAAGTTACGTGCACCTTCGATCCCCGGCACCTCGGAGTCCTCGCGCGTGTCGAGCCGGCGGAGCCGGAGTTTCAAGTCGGCCGCCTGGCGCACGGTGTAGGCGACCGTGCGACCATCGGGGGCGATCGCCAGCGGCTGGTAGCCCGCGTCCGCCGCGATGCGGCGCCCACCGGGAGGCACGACGCTGAGCTCGCGCTCGATGGGCGTCGGCGCTGGACGTCGCAGGGTGATTGCCAGCAACGCGATCGCGATCGCCGCCACCGTCCAGGGCAGCCAGGTCCGAGCGAGCGAGCGGCGTTGCGGCGGAGCCGCCGCTGCCGCGGACCCCGGCGCGTCGTCGGCGCTCGCGTCCGACAGCGCGATGCGCGCTTCACCGATCGCCTGCAGGCGCTGTCGCACGTCCTTCGCGAGGCAGCGCTCGAGGAGCCGGCGCGGTCTCGGCGGGAGCTCGGGCGGCAGTGCCGACCAGTCCGGTGCGTCGCGCATCACCGAGGCGAGCGTGTCGGACGTGGTCTCACCCGCGAACGCCCGGCGCCCGGTGAGCATCTCGTAGAGCACGGCTCCAAACGCCCACACATCGGCGCGCCGATCCGCGGTCCGCCCGCGCGCCTGCTCGGGCGACATGTACGCAGCCGTGCCGAGGATGACGCCGGCCTGGGTCATTCGTTGCGTTATCGTGGGCGAGTTCGCGGGCTCACCGCTCGCGCTGGTCGAGTCCAGCTCGAGCGCCCGGGCGAGACCGAAGTCCAGGACCTTGACGGAGCCGTCGGGACGCAACTTCACGTTTGCAGGCTTGAGATCACGGTGGACAATGCCCTGTTCGTGCGCGTACTCGAGCGCCTCGGCGAGCTGGCGCGCCGCGGCGAGCGCCTCGTCCGCGGGCATCGCGCCGCTCGAGAGCCGGTCCGCGAGCGTCGGGCCCTCCACGAGCTCCATGACGAGCGCGCGCGACGCGCCCACTTCCTCCACGCCGAAGATCGCCGCGATGCCGTGGTGGCTGAGTGCCGCGAGCGTTCGCGCCTCGCGCTCGAATCGGGCCAGGCGCTCGGGATCCTGCGCGAGCGCCACCGGCAGCACCTTGATCGCGACGTCGCGGCCCAATCGCGGATCGCGGGCGCGGTACACCTCGCCCATCCCTCCCACACCCAATGGAGCCACGATGGTGTAGGGACCGATCTGCGCGCCTGCGGCCAGCGTCATCGAACCAATCTAGCCGAATCCGCGCTCCCTGCCGACCCGACTGCGCGTCGACGCGAGCGACTCAGCGCGCCACCACTTCGCGCGTGGCCTGCTCGAGCGCGGTGCGGGCGTCCAGCCGGCCGCCCTTCCACGCGGCCTCCGCGCGATAGACCGCGTCGAGCGCGCGGGCACGTGAACGGTCGTCGCGGCGGCTGGCGAGTGCCAGGCTCTGCGGGCGCCATTTGGCCCATCCGCCGTAGGGGCTCGTGGAGATCGTGAACGTGGCCGACACGAGATGGCCGAGCGCCCACATCACGCCGCCCTCGCTCTCCCCCGCCGCGAGCAGTCGCTCGAGGCGTTGCGCCGCCATCGCCTCTTCCCCGGCGGCAACCGCAGCGAGGAAGTCCGGCAACTCGGCGCCGACCTGGGGTGCGGCCAGCGACGCCGCGTGAGCACGCGTGACGACGCCATCTGTTCCTGCCAGGAACGCGAGTTTGCCGACCTCGTTCAGGAACGCGAGCGCGTCGTGTTCGCACGTCTCGAGCAGCGCCTCGAGCGCACCCGGCTCGGCGTGGCATTCGGCCGCGGCGAGTCGCACGGCGCCCCAGCGGAGCAGTCCTTCTTCATCAGGAGGCTCGGCGACGACGCGCACCGCGCAGGCAGCGCGCAGCGGTTCGAGCGTCTTTCGCACCGTGTCACCGCCCGACTCCACGAGCACGAGGCACGAGCCGCCCGCAGGCACGCCCAGGCCTTGGGCGAGCGCCGCGACGCGCTTGTCGCTGCGACCCAGGTCCTCGACCTCGAAAACCAGCGTGAGTTCGCGCGGCGTGAACAGCGACACGTTCTGGTAGGCGGCGAGGATCGCGTCCACGCCCGATTCATCGGGACGGAGCACGCGCGCCTGCGCGGCCTCCGGCACCGCGAGCGCCCACGCCCGGCGGAACTCGGCGAGGAATGCGGCCTTCACGGCCTCGTCGGGGCCTTCGAGATACACGGTGGCGGGGAACTCGCCGTTCGCCGCGCGTTCGAGCAGCGCGAGCGCCGCCATGGGCGCTCCGGCCCGGGCACGAGGCGTGCTCCTCGCGGCGCGCGCGCGGGGCGCGGGAGCGCTCGCACGGGGCGCCGGGGCCAACCCCTCGCTACCAGCCTTCGACGCTGCGGCTGAGGACTTCGTCCGCGATCTTGGTGATGGCTTCTTTTCGACCATCGAGTTCGGTCTTCGCCTCCTGTCCGGGCACGTCCTGCACGTAGTAATTCGCGGTCTTCACGATCTCGTCGCTCCACAGCTCGCGATTCTTCACGAGGTCCTTGAACGTCACCTGCACGCCCACGGTGACACGATACTCGTTCGCCTGGGCGCTCGTGGAGAAACCGAACACCGCGTTCTTGTACTGCGTCACGCGGCCGCGCACCACGGCGTTCGCGGACTTCTCGTCCACGATGCGCAGGTGGTTGTCCTTCACGAACCGGTCGATCACGGCGTCGGTGAGTTCGCGCTCCAGCTGCGCCTCGGGCGTCGCGTTCTCGAAGACCGGGATGGCCACGGTCTTCAAGTGCGGCGGCAGCAACGCCGGGCTCGCCGTGTATCCGCACCCTCCACACAGCGCGAGGCCCGCGGCCGCGAACGCGGCCAGCGCGGTCGCGACCCGGACCCCGCGACGGGGGTCGGTCCGGGTCTCAGGGTCACTTCGCGTTGGGTTGGCTCGGATGCCCCTGTCCTTCGGCGTGGAGATCGTAGAGCTTCATGCGATAGCGGAGTTTGTCGCGCTTCAGGTTCAGCATCTCCGCGGTGCGGCTCTGGTTCCACTTCGTAGCATACGAGGCACGCAGTATCAAGGCTCGCTCCAACTCTTCCACGAGCGCCTCGAACGCGATGCCGGTGGACGGGAAGTTGCCGGTGAGTGCCTCGTCCACGCGCTGGCCCAGCGTGGCGTCCTCAGGTGTACGCGGGCGGGGTCCGAGCTTCAGGTGGTGTGCCTCGAGTACGTCCGACTTCTCGAGCAGCACAGTTCGCTCCATCAGGTTCTTCAACTCGCGGATATTGCCCGGCCACGGGTAGTCCTGGAGCAGGCGCTCGGCCGAGTCCGCGATGCCGCGGAACGGCTTCTTGAACTGCTTCGCGAAGCGCTCGAGGAACAGCCGGGTCAACGGCAGGATGTCCTCACGGCGGTCGCGCAGCGGCGGCACGACGATCGGCACGACGTTGAGCCGGTAGTAGAGATCCTCGCGGAACGTGCCCTCGCGCACCATCTTCTCCAGGTCCTGATTCGTGGCCGAGATGATGCGCAGGTTGACCGCGATGTCCTTGGTGCCGCCGACGCGCCGGAACGTGCGCCGCTCGAGCACGCGCAGGAGCTTCACCTGCAGCATGGGCGCCAGCTCTCCGATCTCGTCCAGGAACAGCGTGCCGCCGTTCGCCATTTCCATGAGCCCCAACTTCTGGGCACGCGCGTCCGTGAACGCGCCCTTCTCGTGCCCGAACAACTCGGACTCGAGCAGCTCGCTCGGGATCGCGGCGCAGTTGATCTCGACGAACGGCTGGGCATGCCGCGCGCTCATTCGGTGGATGAGGTTCGCGAAGTACTCCTTGCCGGTGCCGCTCTCGCCCTCGATCAGCACGCTGGTGTTGTCGCCGCGCGAGACCTGCTCGGCGATGGCGTATGTCTCCTGCATGGCTGGGCTCGACGAGTGCAGGAAATCCTCGTCGCTGAACGCCTGATTGCGGAGCCGTCGCAGCTCGAGCCACATCTTCTGCGACTCCAGCGCCCGCGACGCGAGAGCAAGCAGTTCCTCCTGCTCGAACGGCTTCTTCATGAACCAGTAGGCCCCCGCGCTCATCGCCTCCACGGCGGTCTCCAGCTCGCCGAACGCGGTCATGAGCACGACCGCGACCTCGGGCTGAACACGCTTCACCTCACGCAGCAGTTCGAGTCCGCTGCCGTCAGGGAGTTTCAAGTCGAGGAACGCGAGGTCGGGCATGTCGCGCTCGAACGCCACGCGGGCCTCGCGCACCGAGCCCACGCCGTTCACGACGTGACCCTCGTCCTCGAGCGCCTTGACGACGAAGTGGCGGATCGACTCCTGATCCTCCACCACCAGGATATTGGCCTTGCTCATCGGGGACCTCCGTGGGGATCGATCGGCAGTTCCAGGGTGAACGTGGCGCCTTGTCCGGGGGCGCTCGCGACCGCGAGCGTTCCGCCGTGGCGCTTGACGATGTCGTGGGTGACGTAGAGCCCGAGGCCGGTGCCCTTGGGCTTGGTGGTGAAGAACGGTTCGAACAGCGTCTTCTGTGTCTCGCTGTCCATGCCGCAGCCCGCGTCGGACACGGTGGTCACGACGGCGGCTCCGGGCGAATGCACGCGGTGGAAGTGGACGCGGATCTCGCCGTCCCGGGGCGACGCCTCGGCGGCGTTCTTGAGCAGGTTGATGAACACCTGCTGCATCTGGTCGGGGTCGTGCGGGACGTCGGGGAGCACGCCCTCGACGTCGCGGCGCACGCGCACACCACGCTCGTCGAACACGCCGGCGAGCGACAGCTCCGCGCGCTTGAGCGTCTCCACGAGCGGCCGTGGCATGAGATCGAGCTGCCGCGGGTGGGTGACGTCGAACAGTTCCTGCACGATCCCGTCCAGCCGACGGATCTCGCGCACGACGAACTCGACGTTCTCGGCCTCTGCGGGCCGATCGGCGAGCGCCTTCGACAGCCGGCGGACTCCCATGCCGATCCCGGTGAGCGGGTTGCGGATCTCGTGCGCGACGCTCGAGGTGAACCGCCCGAGCGCGGCGAGCCGGTCGAGCTGCCGCGCACGCTCCTCCGCCGCCTTCAAGGGCGTCAGGTCCAGAAACGTCGCGAGCACGCCGTAGGCGCGGCCGTTGCCGTCTCGCAGCCGTGACGTCGTGAGTTGCACCGGCACCGGAACGCCGCCCGATGGTCGCAGCAGAGCTTCGCGGCGCACGACGGGCATTCCCGAGGCGAGCGTGCCCTCGATCAGCTCCTCCCCTTCCTCGCCGAACAACTCGCGGGCGCTCTGACCCTCGCCTGCCTCCCCGGAGACCCCAAGCAGATCCTGCGCAGCGCGGTTCAGGCTCAGCGTGCGGCCGTCTGTTCCGAACGCAACCAACGCGCTCGGCATCGAGTCCAGCACGTCGGCGAGGAAGCGCTGGTTGCGCGCGAGTTCGTGGACGAGCCGGGTGTTCTCCACCATTGGCGCCAACGCGAACGCCACCGAGTCGAGCCGCAGCCGCTCTCCGGGCGAGGCATGGGGCGCCTCAAGCCCGCGCGCCACGACGAGCACGCCGAGAAGTGGCAGCTGCGGGCAACGCGCGCAGCGTTCACGCGCCTCCAAGAGCTTCGCGTCATCGTCTGGCGTCAGCGCCTCGCCCGCCCCGCGCTTGAGCACACACGCCTCACAGTCCGGCCGCGCCGCGTCGGCCGCGGGACCCGAGGCGAGTTCCAGTGGCAGGCACACGTACGAGCCCTGCGCGGCGAACGCGGCGGAGAGCGGATGGTTCTCGGGGAGCACGAGCACGGGTTCACTCGCCGGGTCGTAGCCCTCGATCGCCGCGTTACGCCACAGCGCGTCGGACAGCGCGCCGCCTGCGCCCACGAGCGACGCCTCCACTGGTGTCAACCCGCCCGACCAGCCCCAGGTGCCGGTGAGAACGCCGCGTTCGCGATCGACCAGGAACATGGCCACCTGGTCGAAGTCGAGCAGGCCGCGCAGGTAGCGGACGACAAGGCGAGTCGCTTCGCCTGCATCGCGCGTTCCCGTGAGCGAGCCCGCGACCTCGCGCAGCGAGACCCATTGCACCTGCGTCTCGATCAGGCGGCGGTGGGCCTGCTCCAACTCGTCAGCGAGCTGGCTCAGCGCGCGCACGAGCGTCTCGGGGTGCTCGTGAGTGCCGAGCGCCGGCGTTCCCGTTCCCTGGGAGAGCCCGCGCACTTCTTCAACCCGGCGCCACAGACCGCTCAGGGGTTCCCGGTTCGATTCGGCCATGGGACCGTATCGCGCGGTGCCGGAGGGGACCGGTGCCGCGGTCTATTGGAGACCACCGGAACCGCACCGCCATGAGGGCGGGTGGGCGATGCGGTTCGTTTCGATTGTCCGCGGCGCGTCGTGCGCCGCGGGGGAAGCTAGCCCTGGTCCACGAACTCGCGGACGGTTTGGGCGACGTAGCGGATCTGCTCCTCGGTGAGTTCGGGGTAGATGGGCAGCGCGATCGTCTCGAGTGCGGCCGCCTCGGAGTGCGGCATGTCCCCGACCTTGTAGCCCAAGTGCGCGAAGCACTTCTGGAGGTGCAGCGGCACGGGGTAGTAGATCTCGCACCCGATATTTCGCTCGGCGAGGGATTTCTTGAGCTCGTCCCGCTTCGGCACGCGGATCACGTACTGGTTGTAGATGTGCCGTGTGCGCGGATCGTGGTAGGGGCGGCCGACACGCGAGCCCTCGAACAGCGCGTTGTAGAGCGCGGCGTTCTTCGCGCGCTTCTCGCTCCAGCGGTCCAGGTGCTTGAGTTTCACGCGCAGGATCGCGGCCTGGAGCGCGTCCAGCCGCGAGTTCGTGCCGACGAGCGAGTGGTAGTACTTGGGCTTGGCACCGTGGTTACACAGCAGTCGCGCGCGTTCTGCGAGCTCGGCGTTGCCGGTCACGATCATGCCGCCGTCTCCGGCGGCGCCGAGGTTCTTGGATGGGAAGAACGAGAAGGTGCCGAAGTCGCACATCGAGCCCGAGCGGCGCCCCTCCCACTCCGAGCCGATCGACTGCGCGGCGTCCTCGATCAGGTAGAGCTGGTGCTTGTCGCAGATGGCCTTCAGGGCCGGCAGATCGCAGCACTGACCGAACAGCGACACCGCGACGACCGCCTTCGTGCGCGGCGTGATCGCGGCCTCGAGGCGGTGTGGATCGAGGTTGTAAGTACGCGGATCCACGTCCACGAACACTGGCGTGGCGCCGTTGTTCGTGACGGTGCCGGCCGTGGCGAAGAACGAATACGCCGGCGAGATGACCTCGTCGCCGGGGCCGATGCCGAGCGTCCACATGGCGATGAGCAGAGCATCCGTGCCCGAGGCGCAGGCGATCGCGTGCGGCGTTCGCGAGTAGCGGGCGATCTCCTCCTCGAGCCCGGTGATCTCGGGCCCGCCGATGAAGTGGCAGCTCTCCATGACGCGGCGGACGGCGTCGTCCACCTCGGCCCGGATGGTGTCGTACTGGGCGCGCAGGTCGAGCAGCGGCACCTTCATCGTCGTGTTCGTGGCCATCGTCGGGCTCTCTCTCGCAAGGGGTTCAGCGGTTGATGGCGGCGTGGATCAGGCGTCCACCCAGCCTTGGTTCTCGAGCAGTTGTTCCACGGGCACGGCACGCCAGACCTTGGCGGGCCTGCCCATCACGATGGTGCGGGACGGCACGTCCTTCGTGACCGTGGAGCCCGCCGCCACGAGGCCGTCCTCGTGGATGGTCACACCCGGTAGCGTCACGCTGCCGGCGCCGATGCGCCCGCCCTTCTTCACCGTGACGCCTTTGAAGTGCTTGAATCGTTCCTGGGTGCGGCCCACGAAGTTGTCGTTCGACGTGACCACGCCGGGAGCCACGAACACGCGGTCCTCGAGCGTGGAGTAGGCGCACAAGTAGCACTCGCTCTCGAGCTTGCAGTAGCGCCCGACACTGCAGAAGTTCTCGATCGTGACGCCGCGGCCGACGATGGTGCCTCGGCCCACAGTGACGTTCTCTCTCACCGTGCACAGGTCGGCCATGAGCACCTTGCCCTCGATGACCGCGCCCCGGTAGAGCACCACGCCGGTGCCGACGATGCTCAAGTCGCCCACGGTGAGCGGCGGCAGCTCCTGCTCCTTCGTGGTCGCGGAGTTCGCGGCCTTCATGGGCACCTTGCCGAGCGAGGCGTGGTCGTCGATGCGCACGTTCGCGCCGACCACGGTGTCAGCGTGGAGCACGACGTGGTGGCCG
>JAHFBW010000070.1 GCA_023249845.1 Candidatus Eiseniibacteriota bacterium | reverse complement strand
CGTGCATGGAACTCGGCCGAGGTGCGGCGCCGGGTGGAACGATTGCGAAAGGACCGGCGACTGTGACGCGAGCCTCGAGGTGCGCCCGATGAGACAGATACGCGGGGGGGGCCATCTGCGTCGCGGCATGCCACCGCTGTTCGCCCCGGTGGCCGGCGTGCTGGCGCTGGCGGGCGTGGTCGTGGTGGCGTTGCTCGCGGTGGTGACGCTCGGATTGGCGCTGCTCCTGCCGGGTGCGAGGCGGCGCGCACGCGTGTTCCGATTCGGCGGTCCGCCGGCGCCGGAGCGCTCACCGTCGGCGCCGCCTGCCTCCGACAACGACGACGCGAGCGCCCCGGCCGGCCCGGCGGCGGCTGACGCGAACCGGCGAGAGAAGCCGCGCTCCTACGCCGAGGTCGTGGAGCTGTGGCCGCTCGTGCTCGCGGCCTCGCTGTTGGTACCCGCCGTTGCCCACGCCAAGCTGCTCGTGCCCATGGACGACGCGCAGGCGCAGCACCTCAAAGCCTACGGGCTCACTTACTGGGTGCTGCAGCGCGGCCAGAAGTGCGAGTGGCTGCTCAACTATCGCGGCGGATCGTTCCTTCTGCCCGACGACCCAGCGATCGAGCGCGAGGCGAACATTCGTGGCGTCACGTCGCATCCCATCTCCGGCGCCGACGAGGCGAAGATCCGTGCGCTCGTCGCCGACGAGAATATGGAGTCTGTGACGCTCGAGAAGGCGCCGCGCGTGGCCGTGTACATCCCAGCGAACAAGCCGCCGTGGGATGACGCTGTGTCCATGGCGCTCGAGTTCGCTGACATCCCGTACGCGAAAGTGTGGGACGAGGAAGTACTGAAGGGCGACCTGGCGAAGTACGACTGGCTGCACCTCCACCACGAGGACTTCACCGGCCAGCATGGCAAGTTCTGGGCGAGCTACCACCAGTTCCCCTGGTACCAGGAGGAAGAGCGGGTGCAGAAGGCCATGGCGAGCAAGCTGGGCTTCGCCAAGGTGTCGCAGTTGAAGGCCGCGGTGGCGGTGGCGATCAAGGACTACGTTGCGCGCGGCGGTTTCATGTTCGGCATGTGCTCGGCCACCGACACCTACGACATCGCGCTCGCGGCACAGGGCGTGGACATCGCCGACGTCATCTACGACGGTGACCCGCCCGAGGCCGGCGCGCAGAAGAAGCTCGACTTCTCGCGCACGCTCGCGTTCCGGGACTTCCGGCTCGAGCTCGACCCCATCCTCTACAAGTTCAGCGACATCGACATGACGCAGGAGGCCGCACAGCGCGGGCCGAATCAGTTGTTCACACTGTTCGACTTCAGCGCGAAGAACGATCCGGTCGCCACGATGCTCGTGCAGGACCACGTGAACGGCGTGCCGGAGTTCTTGGGGCAGAGCACGGGGTTCCGGCGCTCGCGGCTCAAGCCCGGCGTCATCGTGCTGGCCGAGGTCGAGGGCACCGACGAGGTGAAGTACCTGCACGGCCAGTTCGGGCAGGGCACGTTCACGTTCCTGGGCGGGCACGATCCCGAGGACTACCAGCACATGGTGGGCGACCCCGAGACCAAACTCGAGCAGTTCCCGCACTCGCCCGGCTACCGGCTGATCCTCAACAACGTGCTGTTCCCGGCGGCGGAGAAGAAGAAGCAGCGCACCTGAGCGCCCCGATGCGTGTCGCCCCGGGTTCCTTGGCTGGGAGCCCGGGGCGTTCTCGGCTCTGGGGCGAAGTTACTTCCGGGTCGTGTCGGCCGGCGCTGTTTCGCCCTTCTTCAAGTAGTGCCGCTTCTCGCGCTCGATCTTCAGCACCGCGGCGTTCGTGACCTTGAACTCGACGCGCCGGTTCTTGGCGCGCCCGAGCGACGTCGCGTTGGACGCCACCGGGACTTCGGGCCCGTAGCCCACCGACGTGAACTTGGAGGCGTCGAGCGTGGGGAACTTCTGGAGCAGGTAGTTGAGCACCGACTTCGCGCGCGCCTCGGACAGCGCCACGTTCTTCATCGGCTTGCCGGTGTTGTCCGTGTGTCCGCCGATCTCGAGCGTCAGTGTCGGGTACTGGAGCAGGATCGCCGCGACCTCGTCCAGGAGCGGGAAGCTCTCGGGCTTGAGACTCGCCTTGTTGACGTCGAAGTTGATGTTCTGGAGTCGGATGACGCCGGTGTCCAGGAGCTGCGTCTCCTTCTCGCTCACTTCGAATGGGCAGCCCTTCGCGTCCACCGTGAGGCCGGCCGGTGTGTTGGGGCACTCGTCGATCCCGTCCGGCGTCCCGTCGCCGTCGGTGTCCACCGGGCAGCCCTTCGTGTCCACGACGGCGCCCTTCGGCGTCTGTTCGCACTGGTCGAGACCGTCGAACACGCCGTCGCCGTCCGTGTCCATGGGGCAGCCACGCGCGTCCACCCGGGCGCCCTTTGCGGTGCTGTCGCAGACGTCGATGCCGTCCGCCACGCCATCGCCGTCGGCATCGAGCGGGCAGCCATTCTTGTCGATTTTCGCACCCTTCGGCGTGCCTTCGCACTTGTCGAGGCCGTCGAACACGCCGTCGCCGTCGCTGTCGATCGGACAGCCCTTCGCGTCCACCTTGGCGCCGATCGGCGTGTCGGGGCACTGGTCGAGCCAATTGCGCACGCCGTCCAGGTCCTGGTCCTTGGACTTGCCGCGGAACGAGAACTGAAGCCCGGCGGTGACCGCGAGGTGATTGGAGAACGACGTCGAGCCATGCTCACGCAGCATCACGTCACGAATCTGAAGTCGGACGGCCATGCGCTCCTGTCCGGGCACGTTCATGATCAAGCCCGCGCCGGCGCTCGGAGAACCGCGCCGCGACACCACGGCGATGTCGGGGTCGTGCGACCGGCCGAATCCCAATCCCGTCAGGAGATAGGGCGTCACCCGCTCGGAGGGGTCGCGCAGGCTCCAGCGCAGGTCGAGGCCGATCCAGCTGAACTTGTGGTCCGTCTTGCCGTAGATGAGGTCGTCGCGTTTGGACAGCGAGCCGAGCCACGCGCCCTCGAACGTGAGTCCCGTGGACCAGCGATAGCCGAGCGAACCGAGCGCGAGTCCCGCGGGAGTGATCCGGTCGCGGGCGTCGTAGTGCGCCAGGCCCGCGGCACCGGACAGCTCGACGACGTGCCCGGCCACCTGCGCGCGGGCGGATGGCGCGAAGAGCGCGACCGCGAGGACGATCGACGGCAGCCACTTCAAGCGGGACATGGGTAGCGGACCTCCTGAGATCCCGGTGCGGTCGGAGAAGCGCGCGCCAAGGGCGCGCGCCGCGGGGCAGGAAGCCCGGTAAGGCGCGGTGAAAGCGGCCCACGGCATGCGGATAGCCGGTAAGTGGTAGCATCGGGCTTCCGGCAGGTCAAAGCGAGTGCCGGGCCCGCCTGAGGCCCGCATCGCCATCTCCCCGGCCCCGCGCCGGACCCTCGCCCGGCATCGTGTGGAGCTCCCGATGGACACCGCCACCCGCGCCTCGATGATCGCCCGCTACAAGGCGGGGTACGACGAAGTCGTGGCGGCACTCGACGGCTTCCCGCCCGCAAAACTCACGGCGCGGCCCTTCGAGGGGAAGTGGAGCGCGGCCGAGATCGTGCACCACCTGGCGGACAGCGAGATGCAGAGCGCGATCCGCCTGCGGAAGCTGCTCTCCGAGGCACACCCCGTGATCCAGGGCTACGACCAGGACATGTGGGCGCGGCTGCTCCATTACCAGGCACGGCCGATCGCGCCGTCGCTGCTCGCGTTCCGTTCGGCGCGCGAGACCACCGCGCAGCTGCTCGAGCACATGTCCGAGGCCGACTGGCGGCGGCTCGGCTGGCACAGCGAGGCCGGCAGCTATCACAGCGAGCGCTGGCTCGAGATCTACGCCGAGCACGCGCACGGACACGCCGAGCAGATCCGGCGCCTCAAGGCGGCGCTCGCGTCGTGATCTGGCGCTGCCGCGACGTCACGTACGACTTCGCGGACCGCCCGCTGGTGATGGGCATCGTGAACGTGACGCCGGACTCGTTCTCGGACGGCGGCCGCTACCTGGATCCCGGCGCCGCTGTGGCGCGCTGCCTCGAGCTGCTCGGGGAGGGCGCTGACCTGGTGGACCTGGGCGGCGAGAGCACGCGCCCCGGTTCAGTCGACGTGCCGGCCGACGAGCAGTGGCGCCGCCTGGAGCCGGTGCTCCGGGGCCTGCGCGCGGCGCGGCCGGACACCGTGGTCTCCGTGGACACGCGCTCGCCCGAGGTGGCGCGACGGGCGCTCGCGACGGGCGCGCAGATCGTGAATGACGTGAGCGCGCTCTCGGATCCGGCGATGGGCGAAGTGGTGGCGGGGGCTCGCGCGGGCCTCGTGCTCATGCACATGCGCGGCACGCCGGCGACCATGCAGCGGGACACGGCCTACGACGACGTCTCGGCCGAGGTCACGGAGTTCCTGCGCATTCGCATCGCCCGCGCCCGGGCCGCGGGTGTGGCGCACGAGTCGATCGCCCTGGACCCCGGCATCGGCTTCGGCAAGTCAACGGCCGGCTCGCTCGAGCTGCTCGCGCGCCTCCCCGAGCTGGTGGCACTCGACCGCCCAGTGCTCGTGGGCGTGTCGCGGAAGAGCTTCCTCGCCCGCCTGACCGGTGACGACGGCCCGCCACAGGACCGCGTCGCCGCCAGTCTCGCCGCTGCCTCGATCGCCGTGTTCGAGGGTGCGCACATCCTTCGCGTGCACGACGTGGCCGCCACCGTGCGGGTTGCCCGGATCGCCGCCGCCGCCCGACGCGCGAGACGCACCATCGCCTAGCGGGGACGCCATCTGATAACGTTTGCGAGCCATGACTCCCGTCCACTCGTTCTGGCTTTTGGACGTCCTCGACATCCTCATCGTCGCCGCGCTGTTCTACCGGCTGCTCTCGCTGGTGAAGGGCACGCGGTCGGCACAGATGATCGTGGGACTGCTCATGATCGCGCTCGTCGGGCTCGTCGCGAACTACTTCGACCTGCTCGCCGTGCGCTGGATCGTCTCGAGCTTGAAGACCGTCTGGCTCATCGTGTTCGTGATCCTGTTCCAGCCGGAACTCCGACACGCGCTGGCGCAGTTCGGGCGCACGCGCTACTTCCGCTCGTTCCTGCGCGGCGAGAACTACGGCGTCCTGGGCGAGGTCGTGCGCGCGGTGGAGAGCCTGGCGCAGCGCCGCCACGGCGGCCTCATCGTGATGGAGCGAAACGTGGGCCTGCGGAACTTCGTCGAGACCGGCTCGCGCCTGGACGCCAAGGTCTCGGCCGAGCTGCTCGTGACGCTGTTCAGCCCCGGTTCGCCGCTGCACGACGGCGCCGTGATCCTGCGCGAGGACGCCATCGTGGCTGCGTCGTGCATCCTGCCGCTCTCCAGCAACCCGCTCACGGCCGTGTCGCTGGGCACGCGCCATCGCGCGGCGCTCGGCCTGTCCGAAGAGACGGACGCCGCCGTGATCGTGGTGAGCGAGCAGACCGGCGACATCTCGGTGGCGCATCGCGGCGTGCTCTACTCGCGACTCGACGAGGGCCGGCTGCGCTCGGAGCTGTCGCGCATCTTCCGCATCCGTCCGCAGGACGAACCGGAGCCGCCGGTGGCGACGGCGGAGCCCGCCGCGGAGGCGACGCCGAAGGCCGCGGGCTGAGCGCTCCGGGGGGACTGCGCGCTCTCCGGCGAGAGGAGACGCGATGCCAGCCCGGGTGACCGGAGGAGCGCTCAAGCGCCTGCTCGACTGCGAGCGGCGGCTGTGGCTCTCGGAACACGCGCGCGAGCGCGGTGCTGCGCGAGGCGATCATGGCGACGTGCTCGGCGAGAAGAGCCGCGCGCTCGAGGACCAGGTGGCGGCGACGCTTTCTGATCTCGTCGGTCCGGTGTGGGCTCCGGGGGCGCCGTTCGAAGCCGCGGGTGCCGAGACCGCGCGACTGCTTCGCGAGACCACGCATGCCATCCGCCGGCCGGTGCTGATGTCGGCGGATGGCGGCTCGAGCGCCACGCCGGCGTTCTTGCTGCGCGACGGGACCGCGGTGGTCGTCCGTGACGTGCGGCTCGCGCACCACCCCGAGAGGTCGCGGGACAATCGCGTCCGCTCCTCGTTCGCCGGCTGGCTCGTTCGCGCGATCACCGGCCTCCCCGTGGCTCGGCTCGAGATCGTGAACGGCTTGGGCGAGATCGTGGAGATGGAGCCATTGCAAGACGACGAACTCTTGAGCCTCGTCGGGCGCGCACGGGAGCTGCTTGGCGACTCGAGCGAACCCGACCTCCTGCTCGCGCATTCCCACTGCCAGGACTGCGAGCACTACGCGCACTGCTGGGACCGGGCCCAGGCCGAGCGCCGCATCGAGGTGGCGCCCTCTGTGACCCGCGCGCGCGCTCGATTGCTGCATGACGAGGGCATTCACACGTTCGACGAGCTGGCCGCGCGAGCCCCCGACAGCTTCCGGCATCGCGACCTGCGTGCCAGCGCGCCAATGCTCCAGGCCGAGGCGCGCGCCTGGTCCACGGGGGCTCCAGTGTGGCTCAAGGCCCCCGACCTGCCGCATGGACGCACGCCGGTGTGGTTCGACGTGGAAGCGGACTCCGATGGGCTCCGCGCGCCGGTGCCCGTCTACCTGTGGGGCC
This sequence comes from Candidatus Eiseniibacteriota bacterium, assembly GCA_023249845.1. Lineage (GTDB taxonomy): Bacteria > Eisenbacteria > RBG-16-71-46 > RBG-16-71-46 > RBG-16-71-46 > JAIOPA01. The sequence goes on along the minus strand of JAHFBW010000070.1, from coordinate 6,294 downwards.
TGGCGGTGGAACAACCCGAACCGCGATTCGAGCCGTTGCTCGCCGAACTCACACCCGAGGGCGACCGCGAGACATGGCTGCGATTCGTGGCGCGCGCGCTCGAGGTATTCGACACTCACCCGGACGCCGTATGGGTGCATTGGCACGACGCCGAGCCCATGTGGCTCGACCGCTACATCGCGCGGCTCGGAGCGCCCGCGGCGTTCGTGCAGCGCATGCGCGCGCCGGGCGCGTGCTTCGACCTCCATCGCGCGCTCGACCGCTCGGTGCGCCTGCCACTGCGCTCGACGTCGATCAAGTTCGTGGCGCGCTGGCTCGGGTTCTCGTGGTCGAACCCCGATGCCGACGCGGCGTGGTCGACGGCGCAGGCACATCGCGCGCGGGAGACCCGCGATCCGGTCGAGCGTGCGCGCTTGCTCGGTGAGGTGGCGAGCTACAACGCCGACGACCTGTGGGCCATGCGGACGGTGTGGAAGTGGCTGGAATCGCAGGCGCGCGCCCGCGCTTGACAGCCCTCGGGGCCGTTCCTAGTGTCGCCCGTCCGCCGGTGCCCCTTGGGACCGGTGATTCCATTCGGCGGCGGCACCTCGCAGGCCGGGCAAACCCCGTTTCGCCGCCCCCACCGATCGCCAGGGTAGCTCAGTGGTAGAGCAGGGGACTCATAAGCCCTTGGTCGGGAGTTCAACTCTCCCCCCTGGCACCAAGCGCGTGTGTCCAGTTTCGTGTCGCCGACGGCAGACGATCCCGGCGCGAATCTCGTGGCCACTGGCCGGAGGCCCCTCAAGCCCTCCGGCCATCTCGGAGAGCCGATGACCCGATCGGGTGGACCTGCATCCCCGGCACGCCTGCGCCGCCTGGAGCCCACGCTGCGTCGGGCGCTTCGCGGTCCTTGCCGCCTGCCGGCCGGTTCCACGCTGCTCGTGGCGGAGAGTGGCGGCGCGGACTCCACGGCGCTTCTGGTGGCGCTCGCGTCGTTGGCACCCGAGTTCGGGCTCAAGCTCCACGCCGCGCATCTGCACCATGGGCTCCGCGGACGCGAAGCCGATGCCGACCTTCGCTTCGTGACCGAACTCTGCGGTCGCTTGCGCGTCCCGCTCAAGGCGGCGCGCTGGGATTGCGCCGCGCGGATGCGTCGTCGCGGGCTTTCGGGCGAAGGCGGCCTGCGCACGCTGCGCCGCGAGTGGCTGACGCAGGTTGCGCGCGCGATGCGTGCCGACGCCATCGCCACGGCCCACACGGCCGATGACCAACTGGAGACGTTGCTCATGCGGCTCGCGCGCGGCACCGGGCTCACCGGTGCGGCAGGCATGCGAGCGCGGCGTGGCGCGTGGATCAAGCCGCTGCTCGGCGCGACACGCGCGGAGATCGAGGCGGACCTGTGCGCGCATGGCCTGACGTGGCGCGAGGATTCGAGCAACGCGGGCTCGCGCCACCTGTGGAATCGAATCCGACATGTCGCCGTGCCGGCGCTGCTGGACGCGCTGGGGATCGCGGCAGCGGCTCCAGCCGCGCGTCGCGCCGGACTCGCGCGTCGCGCGGGCGCGTTGGCAGAGGAGCTTGCCCAGGCCGACCGGGTCCTGTCCCGGGCCGCGGCTCGCGCGCTCGAACGAGCCTGGCGCCCCGACCGAGGACGGCGGGCGCTCGACGCGGGCATGGTCGCCAAGCTGCCGCGCCCGATCCGGATACTCTCGATCCGGCGATCCTGGCGACTGGCCGCTGGGCACCAGGCCCCCGGGCTCACGAGCGGGCACATGACCGCGATCGAGTCCGTCATCCGAACGGGCGCCATCGGCATGAACGCGCGCGCAAGCGTCGCGCTGCCGGGAGGTTGGGAGCTGCGAGCGGAACAGGGGCTGCTGCGTTTTGCACCACCCGAGCGTGTCGTGTCCGCTTCGCGGCATGCCTCCCGGCGTGTTGGCTCGCCCGATGCTAGACTGCATGGTGGCCGCAGTCGTTCTCGACGTGGATCCCCGAGCGGGCGCATGTCGCCGCGCCGCCCGTCACGGGCCACCGCCTGACGACCCTCCGCCGGGCCACCGGCGGCACTTTTGGAGAGTTCATGCCGGACCCCCGACCTGCCGTCACGGCCGAACCCGCGATCCGAGTGCTGTTCACATTTGCGCAGATCCAGGAGCGCGTGCGCGACATGGGGCTGGAACTGGCGCGCGAGCTGGCGGGCAAGTCGCCGTTGTTCGTGGGCGTATTGAAAGGCGCATGCATGTTCCAGATGGACCTTGCGCGGGCGACGCCGCTCGACATCGAGATGGACTTCCTGGCGGTGGCCTCCTATGGGGCTGGCACCACCTCCAGTGGGAACGTTCAGCTCATCATGGACTTGAGGACCGACATCCGCGGTCGCCACGTCGTCCTGTGTGAAGGAGTCGTGGATTCGGGCCGGAGCGTGAAGTTCATCCTCGATCTTCTGGAATCCCGTGGCGCCGCCAGCATCCAAGTCGCCACCCTCCTCGACAAGGTCCCGTGCCGGAAGATCCCGGTGCCGGTGCGATGGAAGGGCTGGACGATCGGGGACGAATTCGTGATCGGATACGGCATGGACGCGGCCGAGCGCTACCGCAATCTGCCCTACGTGGGCGTACTCGAGGAGGCGTAGCAGGTGAACTTCTTCAACAGGGACGGTGACGACGACCGCCGCGACCGCAACCCGGGGCGGGGCGAAAAGGGCGGCGGGCGCGGCTCGCAGTTGCCCTCGCCTCCCGGCCGGCCGTTCCGCACCATGGCGTTCTGGGCGCTCGTGCTGCTGTTGGCGCTCGTCGCCTACCGCATGTACGCGGGCAACCTGCTCACGACGCAGCGGATCGACATCCCGTACACGCGCTTCGTCCAGGAACTCGAGCGCGGCAACATCGATCGCGCGACATTCGTGGAGGAGACGCGCACCGTGCTGGGCGAGCTGCGCACGGAGGCGACCGAGAATATCGGCGGCCGCTCGGTGAGCATCAAGACGTTCAAGACGAACTTCCTGGGCGACGGGGCGCAGCTTGCGGACAAGACGCGCCAGGCGAATCCGAACGCGCAGATCACCGTGCAGGCGCCGGGCATCAACTGGCTGTCGGTGCTGTTCACCTGGCTCCCGCTGCTGCTGTTCCTCGTGGCGTGGATGTTCATGCTGCGCCAGATGCAGAGCGGCGGTTCGGCCGCGATGCGCTTCGGCAAGAGCAAGGCGCGAGTGCTCATGGAATCGCAGACGCGCGTGACGTTCAAGGACGTCGCCGGCTGCGACGAGGCCAAGCAGGAGCTTCAGGAGGTCATCGAGTTCCTGAAGGAACCGCAGAAGTTCCAGCGACTGGGCGGCCGCATCCCGAAGGGAGCGCTGCTGCTGGGCCCGCCCGGCTCGGGCAAGACGCTGCTCGCGAAAGCCGTCGCGGGCGAGGCGGGCGTTCCGTTCTTCAGCATGTCGGGCTCGGACTTCGTCGAGATGTTCGTCGGCGTTGGAGCTTCCGTCACCGGCGACACGCCGGTGCTGGTGCGTCACGACGGCCGCACACAGCTCGTGCCGATCGGCGAGTTCGTGGACGACTTCTACGCCGGCGCCGCCGCCGGTTTCCCAGTGCGCGTCGAGGGCCTGCAGACGCTTGGGTTCGAGGAACTCGATTCCAAGTTCAAGGGCTCGTCGAAGACGTTCGTGCAGGGCAGCGCGTGGAAGCGGGCCGCGGCGGTCTACCGTCATCGCGTCCACGAGATCCACGAGATCCACTATCTGGGCGGCGTGCTGCGCACCACGGGCGACCACAGTGTGTTCGTGCGCACGCGCGATGGCATCAAGGCCGTCGAGGCGCGCGCGCTCCAGCCCGGCGACGTCCTGGTGCAGCTGCCGCTCAAGGTCCGTGGGGAGTACTCACCCGAGTACGGCACGCCTCATTCGACGCGTGCGCATGCGTTCGCCGAGCCGGCGTCACTGCCGCGCTTGCGCGTGCACGACGACGTGTCGGCCGCCGAGGAGGCCCATGCGTTCGTCCTCGCGAACGCGGGCCAGATGTCTCAGGCCGTGATCGGCGCTCAAGTGGGCGTCTCGCAGATGACGGTGAGCAATTGGCAGCGCGGCGTGCATCTCCCGCGGGCGCTCGCGCACGCCCCTGTGGACCTGCCCGAGGAGGTCGAGCTGACCCCCGGGCTCATGAAGCTGTTCGGCTACTACACGGCCGAGGGCCGTGAGAATGGTTGCCTGGAGTTCACGTTCGGCACCCACGAGGGCGCCCTGCACGCGGATGTCACCTCGCTCCTGCGCGAGAGCTTCGGGGTCGAGGCGCGTCTCGTGCACACCGCCGACCACAGCACGAAGGTGCTCGTGCATTCCGCGCCGCTCGGCCGGTTCTTCGCGCGGCACTGTGGCACCGGCAGTCATGAGAAGCACATTCCGGAGCTGCTCTGGGAGCTTCCGCGCTCGTATTTCGAGGCGTACCTCACCGGCTACGCGCTGGGCGATGGGTACGTCACCCGGGAAGGCAAGCTGAGCGTCACGTCCGTGAGCCATGGCTTGATCCGCGAGCTCACGTGGCTGTGTGCGCTGCACGGCATCCCCGCGGGCGTGCGCGAGATGAACATGCCCGCCGGACGAATCCTCAAGGGTCGTCCGCTTCCGGCGACGCGTGCATGGAATCTGATCGTCGGCAAGACCAGCCATTGGTTGGTGCGGGACCGCGAGCGCCAGGGTAAGCGCGCGATCGTGCGACGCATCGAGGTGAAGCCGTACGAGGGGTACGTATACGACCTGTGCGGCTGCGAGAACGAAGCGTTCTTCGGCGGGGAGAAGCCGGTACTGCTGCACAACAGCCGCGTTCGTGATCTCTTCGAGCAGGGCAAGCGCAACGCGCCCTGCATCGTGTTCATCGACGAGATCGACGCGGTCGGCCGGCATCGCGGCGCCGGCCTGGGCGGCGGGCATGACGAGCGCGAGCAGACGCTGAACCAGCTCCTGGTCGAGATGGACGGCTTCGAATCGAACGAGGGCGTCATAATCGTGGCGGCCACGAACCGCCCCGACGTGCTCGACCCGGCGCTGCTGCGTCCCGGCCGCTTCGACCGGCAGATCGTCGTGGACTGGCCGGACGTGCGCGGGCGCGAGGGCATCCTCAAGGTGCACACGCGTAAGATCCCGCTCGCCGACGACGTCGACTTGAAGCAGATCGCGCGCGAAACCCCCGGCATGTCCGGCGCGGACCTCGCGAACATCGTCAACGAGGCGGCACTGCTCGCGGCGCGGCGGAACAAGAAGAAGGTCGGGAACCGCGACTTCTCCGACGCCAAGGACAAGGTCACGCTCGGCCTCGAGCGCCGGAGCCTCGTCATGACCGACGCCGAGCGGAATACCACTGCTTACCACGAGGCGGGTCACGCCCTGGTCGCGTGGCTGCTTCCTGGCTCGGACCCCGTCACCAAGATCACGATCATCCCGCGCGGACGCGCCCTGGGCGTGACGGCCTACGCGCCAACCGAGGAGCGGCACAACCACTCCAAGAAGCAACTCGAGGACCGGCTCTGCCACGCCATGGGAGGCCGTGCGGCGGAGCTGCTCGTGTTCGAGCATCTCACCACCGGCGCCGCAGGCGACCTGGAGCAGGCCACCGCGATCGCGCGCAGCATGGTCACGCGCTTCGGCATGAGCGAGAAGTTGGGCCCGCTCACGTTCGGCAAGCGCGAGGACTTGATCTTCCTCGGCAAGGAGATCACCAGCTCGAAGGACTACAGCGACCAGACCGCGCTGATCATCGACTCCGAGGTGCGTGGCATCATCGAGCGCGCGCACGAGCAAGCCCTGCGACTCCTGCGCGAGAACATGGACAAGTTGCACCTGCTCGCCTCCACGTTGCTCGAGCGCGAGACGATCGACGGCGACCAGATGAACCGCCTGCTGCACGGCGAGAGCCTGGGACCGCTGCCTCCTCCGTATGACAGCGGTGACACGACGCCCACCGCCTCGGCGCCCGTGACCAAGGCGGAGGAGGGTGGCCCGGGCGCGGGTTACGGAGAGCCCAGCCCCCGCCCGGCCTGACGACGTCCCGAAGCCTGGAGAAGCCCGGCGAGCCCGTTCGCCGGGCTTCTTCGCTTGGCGCCGGTGGCCGAAAGTGCGGCGTTGGTGTGGCCTGCTTCACGGAAATGTGGATTCGCGCTGACAATTGAAACCTTCTCGCAGGCTCGCGCGTCCTACCGAGTGCCATCCCTAGAGCGAGGTGGCGACCGCGGAGCCGAACCGAGAGACGGCTTCGCGACGGACCGAGAAGGCAGGCTGCGGGAAGGCAAGGCCCGCTGCCACAAAAGAGCGCCCGGCCTCACCTC
>JAHFBW010000351.1 GCA_023249845.1 Candidatus Eiseniibacteriota bacterium | reverse complement strand
GCCGCGTCGGCCGAGCCGCACGGCCGGGGCCTCCCCGCGCGCGCGCCGCGCGGCCCGGTTGCTACCCGCCGCCGCGGCCCGCGCATGCTGGAACAACTGGCGCTCGACCTGGGCCCGGACCAGCCGCGCTGGAAGCTGTCGCGGCTCGTGGAAGCCTCGCCGCACCGCGAACGCATCCTCGAACACCTCGAGTTCGCGCGCCGGTTCTTCCCTGAGCTCGAGGGCTTGAGCATTCGCGTCGGACTCGCGCAGAAGCGCGGCGTACTGGGCTGGGGCTCGCTCGACCCCGAGCGGCCCGGCGTGTGGGTGCGGCCGCGCCGGCTCCAGCTCTTCACCATCGCGCACGAGTTCACCCACCTGCTCCAGGCGCGTGGGCTCGTGCCGCGGGGCGAGCGGCAATGCGACCTGTGGGCGCTGGCGCGCTCGCCGCTCGTGATCGACGCGGCGCCCAACTACCTGAAGCTGCCGCGCGCGTTGCGCCGCGGGCGGCCCACGAACGATCAGGCGCACTCGCTTTGCGCCGCGGCGCGCGCCGCGATCGCGGCCCGCGACGCGGGCGACCGTCGCTACCTCGCGCGCTTCGAGGCGTCGCTCGCCGAATCCCACGGCGGCGGCTGGCGCGGCTGAGCGCCGCCCGCTGGAGGCGGCTGCGCGTTGCCGCGGCGGTGGTGTGGGAGGGGCCACTCCTGCTCATGACCCAGCGCCCGCCCGGCGGCGCGCTCGGGCTCCAGTGGGAGTTCCCGGGAGGCAAGATCGAGCGCAACGAAACGGCGGAGCAGGCCGTGGTGCGTGAGGTGCTCGAGGAGCTGGGTGTGAACGCCACGCCATTCGAGCGCATTCGCACCGTGAATCACAACTACCCCCACGGCACGCGCGTGGAGATCGTGTTCATGCGTTGCACGCTCGATTCGCATCGGTTCACGCTGAGCGACGAGGTTCACGACGCGCGCTGGCTGCCTCCGGCCGAGATCGACCTCGGCGGTGTGCTCGAGGCCGACCGCGATTTCCTGCGCGCGCTGGGCGCGAGAGACTAGCGGGCTCTGCTCCTTGTCTGGCGCGCCCTGGACATATTCTCGCGACGCAGCTCATGAATAGTCCCCGCTAGGCCGCATGGCCCGGTCAGGCTTCGCGCGTTCATGCTTCACTTCCACCGGCGGCCCTGAGCCGTCCGTTCCAAGAGGGCAGCACCCATGACGCTTCCCGAAGGGCTCGAGTTCCTCCACTTCGGCTGGTGGACCGTGCACGTCATCGCGTTCATGCTCGTGTACCAGTACGGTTACGCGCGTGGCCGAGGCAACGCGCGGCGAGAGCAGCGCCAGCGCGACGTGGCCGCCCGCCGCGACTGAGGAGGCCAGCTCCATGAGCGAACGCATACGATTCAGCGGCCGCGCCGTGCTCGTGACCGGCGCTTCGAGCGGCATCGGGCGCGCGTGCGCGCTGGCGCTGGGCGCCGAGGGCGCGCGCGTGGGCGTCGCAGGCCGCAGGCGGGCGAGACTCGAGGAGACCGCCACCGCGATCCGGAAGTCCGGCGGCGAGGCGCTCGTGCTCGAAGGTGACGTGCGCGACGAAGCGGTGTGCAAGCGCTGGGCCTTGGCGTGCGAGCAGGCCTTCGGACCGCTCCATGGACTCGTGAACGCAGCCGGCGTGCTCGGCAACGGCGCCATCGACACCACCGAGCCTGCCGAATGGGACCGCGTCATGGACAGCAACGTGCGCTCCCTCTATCTCATGACGCGTGCCGCCGCGGAGTCGCTGAAGCGCACAAAGGGCAGCGTCGTGAACCTGTCGTCGGTCGGCGGCACGCGCCCCTACGGCGGCCTCGCCGCCTACTGCGTGAGCAAGGCGGCCGTGGACATGATCACGCGCTGCGCCGCACTGGACTTCGCTCCGCACGGCGTACGCGTGAATGCGGTGAACCCCGGTGTGGTGGTGACCGAGCTCCACACCGTGACGCAGGCCGTCGCCGACTACCCCGCATTCCTCGAGCGTGGCAAGTCCACGCACCCCATCGGCCGCGTCGGCACCGCGGAAGAGGTCGCCTCGCTGATCCTGTATCTCCTCTCCGACGACGCCGGCTGGATCACTGGCGCCTGCATGCCCATCGACGGAGGCAGGGCACTCGCGAGCGCGAGATAACTGGGCGATTCTTCGCGCTCGGCCCTCGCTGGCGGCGGGGCTGGGGGGCTCGCGAGAGCGGTCATCGCTCGGGCCGGGCCTCGTGCCCGGCCCTCCCTGTCGCTCGCGGGCGGCCTACGGCCATCCTGGCCTCCGGCCTGCTCGCGACTGCCCGCTCTCGCAAGTCCCCCAGCCCCGCCGCCAGCAGTTCGGCACGGGTGCGACGCTGCATTCGCACCCCGCCGGCGTCCGCCCAGGTGAATCGGCTCTAGGTGCATGCCCCGCTTGCCGATGACTCCCGGGTCATGGACCTCTCAGTCTCGCTCCCGGTGACGCCGGGTGGCGTGCTCGTTGCCGCCGCCTGCGCCGTGGCTGGAGCGCCGCTGTTCGCCCGCGGCCTCCGGGCCCTCCGCATGCGCCTGAGCTTTGGCGAGCTCGCGGAACAGCCGCTCTCGACCGACGCGACCGGGCTCGTGCGCGCGCGCGGCAGGGTCACGCTCGATGGACCGCTGTTCGCGCCGCTCTCCGGCACGCCGTGCGCGGGATTCCAGCTCGAAGTGCGCGGGCAGGGTTCGAGCGTGGGCGGTGTCGTGCGCGACTGGCGCGCGTTCCGGCTCGACTCCGGGGGTGTCTACGCCTACGTGCCCTCCGAGCACGCCGAATGGCACGCGCCCGTGACCGCACAGCGCCAGGTCGAGGCGGGGGTGGAGGTGCCCGAGCGGCTCTCGGCGCTGCTCGACTCGTGCAACGAGGTGCGATGGCTGCGCCAGCGCGGCGTCGCGCTGCACATCGTGGAGCGAGCCCTCGAATCCGGCCGCGTCGTGAGCGTGGTGGGCGTGCTCCACAACTCGCGGGTCGCCACAGAGGAGTACATCGAGCAGCTCGCGGCGACCGGAACCGACGGCCCGTTCACGGCGCCCCGGATGCTGCCGGGCCCGGAATACGGTGACCACGAGATGCAGCTCGACCCCGACGATGCGCTCGAGAAGGTGCTGGTGTTCGCCGACCCGCCCGAGGCGCCGTTGCCGCGGATGTCGCGTTGGAACGAGGCGCTGCTGCTCGTGGGGCCGATGCTGTCGATCGCCGGGCTCCTCTACCTCGCGCGCGCCGCCGAGCCGCTGCTCACGAGGCACCAATGAACGCCTCGCTCTTCTGGCCCGTGGGCTCGGTGATCGCCGTGGGATCCGGTGTGGTGGTGTTCGTGAAGGGATTCC
>JAHFBW010000350.1 GCA_023249845.1 Candidatus Eiseniibacteriota bacterium | reverse complement strand
CTGGTTCCAGCTGATGCCGAAGTCCTTGCGGTTCACGACCGCCGTCGCCGAGAAGCCGGCCCTGCTGCCCCACGACTGACCGTCCACGCCCACCGTGGAGGCGCCCAGGAACTCGGCGTCGAACGTGACCGGCTTCGTGACGCCGCGCATCGTGAGGTCACCGGCCACCTTGTACTTGTCCTTGCCGGCCTTCGTGACCTTCGTGCTCTTGAACGTCAGCGTCGGGTTCTTCTCGGCCTCGAAGAAGTTCGGGCTCTTCAGGTCCGCGTCGCGCCGTTCGTTGCCGGTGTCCACGCTCACCACCTTCGCCGTGGCCTCCACCTTGATCGCCGACGGGTCGGCCTCGTCGAACACGATCGTGCCCTCGAAGTCGCGGAACCGGCCGTGCACCTTGGAGAAGAAGTGACGGACCTCGAAGCCCACCTCGGTGTGGTTGGGGTCGACCTTCCACGTGATGGGTGCGGCCGAGGCGATCGACACCGAGGCGAGCACCACGACGAAGGAAGTCAGGAACCGGGGCACAATCCTCATGAGAAGACTCCTTCGTAGCGTGACGACGGTGGGCAGGCTGGACTGTAGTTGATGGACTGAACATTCTGTCGCCTCAGAGCGAGGCGTGTCATTGCGATGGAATGCCGCCGCATGGGGCTCACAACCTTGACCGTCGCGAAACACGTGTTTAGACATGCTGCATCGCTGCGCGCTTGCGCACAACTGTCCGGCGGGGGGATGGTGCGCGCATGTCCAAGCGTCGGCGTTCTCCAGCGGCGTCGCTGCAAAGTACTGTCGCGGAACCACTTATCGCGCCACCGCCCGACTTCTGGCGCGACCCGTGGACCGCGATCTTGGTGGCAGGCGTTCTCGCGGTGCTGGTGGCGGCGCGCTCGGCGCCGCTCGGAGCCCCGGTTGCCGACGACTTCGGTTTCCTCTCGCATGCGCTCCTGCGACCGCCCCAGGATTGGCTGGACGGCGGAGGCAGCCCGCTCTACTGGCGACCCCTCTCGCGCCAGCTCTACTACCAGCTGCTCGGGCCGCTCATGCTGTCCTGGCCGCTCGGCGTGGCGCTGTTCCACGCAGCACTCCTTGCCATCTCAGCCGTGCTACTCCACCGCTCGCTCCGCCCGGCATGGCCGGCGCCAGCCGCGGCACTCGCGGCCTCGTTCCCGGTGGTCCTGGACGCCGCGCGCCAGCTCCTGACCTGGCCGAGCTGTGCCCAGGACCTGCTCGCCCTGGTGTTCGGTGCCGCGGCGCTGCATTCGCTCTCGCGCGGCCGGCGGCCCCTGGCGCTGGTCGCGCTGTTCCTGGCGCTCCTCAGCAAGGAGACGGCGATTGCGTTCGCTCCCGCGCTGCCGCTGTGGCCGGCACACGCGGGCTCGCGCGGCGCGCTCGCGACGCGGGCGGACAGGCTGCGCACGCTAGCCGCCTCGGCGCTCGTGGTGGCGGTGTGGTGGCTCGCGCACGAATGGGTGTCGCGCCGCGCGGGGCTCCTGCCTCCGCCACGAGGGGTCGAGGATGGCGCCTCGCCTGGTGCGCTCGCGCAGGGGCTCTTCGCGGCGCGTGGCGTATGGCTCGACCTCTGGAGCGTGCGCGACCCAGCGTCACTGTCGTCCACCTGGATGCCGTGGGCGGTAGTGATGGTGCTCGCGAGCGGCATCGCGATCGGCGTCGTGTCAGCCACGGGCCGTCGGCGGCTTCGCGCCGCGCTGCCGTGGGTGCTGTGGGGCGCGGTGTGGGCGGGGGTCGCGATGGTGCCGCTCGCTCGCTTCATGCCGCTCTGGTCCAGCCATCGCTCGGTGATCCCGGCCGTCGGCTCAGGCATAGCGCTGGTGGCACTCCTGCGGGCCGCGCCCACCGCCTGGCTCGGCGGGCTGGCGCTCTTGCGGCTCGCGACGCTTCTCGCAAGTCCCGCGCCGGCCGAGCGCATCTCGGTCTCGGGCTCCAACGTGGACTTCGACTTCTCGCGCGTCGCTACGCTCCAGCACCTCGCGAGTGAGGTGCACGAGACCCTCGCCCGGACGCACCCGAAGCTGCCGCACGGCGCGCGTATCGCGCGCAACCAGTGGCCTCGCATGTCACTGTTCGCGTTCCAGGAGGCCAACGCGTTCCAAGTGTGGTATCGCGACACGTCGCTGCGCGTCGTCGGCATGGCGGACGTGAAGGCCGACCCCGGCATGCCGCTGGACGTCGTCATCGAGTTCGAGCCGCTCCTCACGCCGCAGGTGACTCTGATCCAGCCCGCCGCGCTGCGCGCGGTGCTGTGGGCATCGGACTCGCTCACGCACAGTCACTACGAGTCGGCGCTCACGACGCTCGCCGATCTGGAAACGCTCCAGCCAGACACGTCATGTGCCATCTTCATGGCCACGGCGTGGAGCATTCGCGGCGGCGCGCTGCTGTCGCTACGACGTGACGAAGAGGCCAGCCGCGCGCTCCGCCGTTCGCTCCGGTATTTCCCGCTCGATCCCAACGCGCACCGGTTCATGGCGGAGTATCACAGGCTGAACGGCCGGCGCGTCGAGGCCGTGCGCGAGCTTCGCGAGCACCTGCGCTACTTCCCGAACGACGAGCTCGTGCGCCAGACGCTTCAGGCGCTGCTGCGCGCGCCTGTGCCCGCGCCGGCCAGCCCGCTCAGGTGACCGGAAGCGCGAAGCTCTCGCGCACGCGCTCGAACTCGGGCACCGACGTGCGGCCTTCCATGAGCAGCTCGGCGAGGAGTCGCCCCGTGAGTGGGCCGAACTTGAACCCGTGGCCCGAGCACGCGGACCCCACGACCACGTTCGGGTGACCCGGCAGCGACCCGATCAGGAAGTGCTCGTCGGATGTATTCGTGTAGAGGCACGTCTCGCGGTGGACCACCTCGAGCACGGGCACCGCGAGCTGAGCCACGAGGAAGCGGCGGACGCGCTCGATCTCTTCGGGATCGGGACCGGGAGAGGTGTCCGGATCGTCGGACCGTCCGCTCGCGGAATGAAGCGCGGCCTTCACACCCGAGCGGCCGAACTCTGGAAGTCCGTAGAAAAGTCCCCGCGCGGCGTCGCCCAGATAGACCCACACCGGGAACGCACCCACTTCCATGCCGCGAGCCGGTCCGCCGAGCCGGAAATAGCCCACGTGCTGCCGCGACACGCTCGTGTGGGACGCGAGCGACGGGACGAGGTTCGAGATCCACGGCCCCGCCGTGAGGACGAGTCGCTCGGCGAGAAGCTGGCCACGATCGGTGTCCACCACGATCGGGTCCTTATTCATGTCCACGCCCAGCACGCGGGTCTCCTCGAGCACGTGCACGCCCTCGACGCGGCAGAGGTGATCGAGCGCGCGCAGCGTGTCGCGCGCGG
>JAHFBW010000069.1 GCA_023249845.1 Candidatus Eiseniibacteriota bacterium | reverse complement strand
TCGCGCGTGTGGGCGTTCCTGGGTGACGGCGAGATGGACGAGCCCGAGGCGACCGGCGCGCTCACGCTCGCCGCGCGCGAGGGCCTCGACAACCTGACGTTCGTCATCAACTGCAACCTGCAGCGCCTCGATGGCCCCGTGCGCGGCAATGGCAAGATCATCCAAGAGCTGGAGGCGATCTTCACCGGCGCCGGCTGGAACGTCATCAAGGTGATCTGGGCGCGCGAGTGGGACGCGCTGCTGGCGCAGGACTACGACGGCCTCCTGGTCGAGCGCATGAACGAGACCGTGGACGGCGACTGGCAGAAGTACGTCGTGGAATCCGGCGGCTACATCCGCGAGCACTTCTTCGGGACGGACCCGAAGCTCCTGGAGCTGGTCGCGCACCTGTCCGACGACCAGATCAAGCGCCTGCGCAGGGGCGGCCACGACTACCGCAAAGTGTACGCGGCCTACGCTGCCGCCGTGGCGCACAAGGGTGGACCCACGGTGATCCTCGCCAAGACGGTCAAGGGCTGGACGCTTGGCAGCGGGGCCGAGGCGCGCAACGTCACGCACCAGAAGAAGAAGCTCGACCTGGAGGAGCTCAAGAAGTTCCGCGACACGCTCGAGCTTCCGATCCCCGACCGGAAGATCCCCGAGGCGGCGTTCTTCCACCCCGGGCCCGACAGCCCCGAGGTGCGCTACCTGCTCGAGCGGCGCAACGCGCTCGGCGGCTGCGTGCCGAAGCGCGTCGTGCGTTCGAAGCCGCTGGCCCCGCCGGCGCCCAAGACGTTCGTCGAGTTCGACGGTGGCACGGGCGAGAACCAGGCCGTGTCCACGACCATGGTGTTCGGAAAACTCGTTCGCAATCTCATGCGCGACCCGGCCTACGGCAAGCGCATCGTGCCCATCATCCCCGACGAAGCGCGCACGTTCGGCATGGAGGTGCTGTTCCGCGAGGTCGGCATCTACCAGCCGTTCGGCCAGCGCTACGAGCCCGTGGACTCCAAGCTCGTGCTGTCCTACACCGAGAAGGCCGACGGACAGTTGCTGGAAGAGGGCATCACCGAAGCTGGCTCGATTTCGTCGTTCACGGCGGCCGGCACGTCGTACGCGACGCACAGCACCACGATGATCCCGTTCTACATCTTCTATTCCATGTTCGGCTTCCAGCGAACGATGGACCAGATCTGGGCGTTCGGCGACGCGCGCGGCCGCGGGTTCCTGCTGGGCGCCACCGCGGGCCGCACCACGCTGAATGGCGAGGGGCTGCAGCACGAGGACGGCCACAGCCACCTGCTGGCGAGCGCCGTGCCGAACTGCGTCGCGTACGATCCGGCGTTCGCGTACGAGGTCGCGGCGATCATCCAGGAGGGCATGCGGCGGATGTATGAGAAGGGCGAGGACATCTTCTACTACATCACACTCTACAATCAGGACTACTCGATGCCGCCTAGACCTCAGGGCGTGGACGAGGGGATCCTGAAGGGCCTCTACCTCTACCGGCGCTCCGAGAACCGGCACAAGCTGAAGGCGCAGCTCTTCGGCAGCGGTCCCCTCCTGCTGCAGGCGCTCCGCGCGCAGGAGATGCTGGCCGAGAAGTGGGGCGTCGCGGCTGACGTGTGGAGCATGACGAGTGCCCAGCTGCTCCGCAATGACGCGATCTCGGTCGGGCGCTGGAACCGGCTCCACCCGATGGACAAGCCGCGCGTGCCGTACCTGGCGCAGGCGCTGGCCGACGCCGAAGGACCGATCGTCGCGACGAGCGACTGGGTGAAGGCCGTGAACGACATGCCCGCGCGCTGGATCTCGAACCGGTTCTTCGCGCTCGGCGCCGACGGCTTTGGCCGGAGCGACACGCGCGAGGCGCTGCGCCGGCACTTCGAGATCGACGCGGAGCATGTCGTCGTCGCGACGCTGCACGCGCTTGCGTTGGACGGCAAGTTCAAGCCCGAGGCCGTGGCGCAGGCGATCGCCGAGTACCAGCTGGACCCCGACATCACCGATCCCCGCGAGGCGTGAAGCGGCCGGCCGGTCCGGCGATGGAGCGCCGAGCCGCCCGGCCGATAACCGCGTCATGATCACTCCCGCCCTGCTGCTCCCCCCGCTCTTGGGAGTGGCGTTGCTGCCGGTCGCGCACGCGGCCTATGCCGCGTGGGTGCGGCAGCGGTTCCCGTTGACCGGCGACCGCATCGAGCTGGGCGGCTCCTGGCTGCACTTCACTCGCGCCGGCGAGGGCCCCGCGGTGGTGTTGGTGCACGGCGCCAACGGCACGTGGCACGACTTTCCGCCCGAGCTGATCCGCGACCTCGCGCGCGATCACACGGTGCTGGCGCTGGACCGGCCCGGTCACGGCTGGAGCGAGGCGCCCGCGGGCCCGCTGGGCCTCGCCGAGAACGCTGCGGCCCTCACCGCGCTGCTGCGCGCACGAGGCTTCGAGCGCGTGACGCTCGTGGGCCACTCATATGGCGCGGCAGTGGCGCTCCGAGCCGCGATCGAATCCCCGCAACTCGTGTCGCATGTCGTGGCGGTGACGCCGTGCACCGCCATGGACCCGCGAAACTCACGGTATGCCTCGGCGCCGCTCGTGGGCGAGCCGGCGGGTCGCGTGCTGTTCCAGTTCATCTCGCTGACGCTGCTGCCGTTCGGCCTGCCGCTCCGCGCGCAGGCGTGGCACCCCGAGCCGCCGCCGCGCGGCTGGGGCGCGTCGCGCGCGTTCGCATACGTTCCGTCGCAGATGCATGCGAGCGCACGAAACTTTCGCGCGCTCGCCGCGGACATGGCGTGGCTCGAACGGTCACTGTCATCGCTCGTGGCGCGGCTCACCGTGCTGGCCGGCGAGATGGACCAGGTGACCCCGCCCTCGCGCCACGTGGACTGGCTGTCGCCCGCGCTGCCCGCCGCGCGCGTCGAGGTGCTGCCACACGTGGGCCATTGGCTGCTTCACGTGCGGCCCGACGTCGTGGCCGCGGCCGTGCGTCGTCACTCCGGCGCTCAATCGTCGAGCCCGAACGGCCGATAGCCCGGGGGGGGAGTCTTCGCCCGGGAGGTTTCCGTGAACCAGCTGCTCGTGACGTTCATCGTCGCCGACATCTTCATCACGGCCGCGGTGCTGATCTACGTCTTCAAACGCCGTCGTGCCTCGGGCCAGATCATGGTCTTGCCGAGCGCGGCATCGGTGACGATCGAGGGCTTTCGCGCGCTCGCCGCATTCGCCAAGGAGCAGCACGAGCGGATCGGCAACTACATGCAGGCGAACTGGAGCGGCGCGCCCGAGAATCTCCCGACCGTGCTCTCGAGGCTGCTGGACGCGATCGAGCAGGACGCCAAGGCGAAGGGCATCACGGCGGATCGCGAGACGCTCAAGATGCTGCTGACGACGTCGCTGCGCTCGCACAAGATCGGTAGCGGCCGCGAAGTGAGGGACGCGCTCGCGAAGGTGGCGTAGCGCGGGGCGGGACGACACCTACCCGGGAAGCTCCCTACCCCGCCAGCATCCCCTCCAGCCGCGCCTTCATCGCCGGCCACTCGTCGTCGATGCAGCTGAACCACACCGAGTCGCGAATCGTTCCGTCGTCGTTGAACATCCACTTTCGGAACATCCCCTCCTCGACCAGCCCCAGCCGGCCCATGGCATTCTGCGACTTGAGATTCGTGCGCGCGGTCTTGAACTCGACGCGCATGCATCCCCAAGTCTCGAACGCGTGCCGGAGCATGAGGTACTTGGCCTCGGTGTTCACGGCCGTGCGCTGGTGCTCGAGCCCCACCCACGTCCAACCGATCTCGACGCGACGGTGCTCGCGTACGATGTTCCCGAACCGCGTACAGCCCGCCACGCGCCCGCTGGCGACATGCATCGTCGCGAATGGCAGCGACACGCCTCGCCGCTGCTCGTCGAGCGCGGTCTCGAGGTAACGGCGGAGGTCGCCCTCGTTCGCGATCTTGGCGGACGTGAACCGCCACAACTCTGGCGCGAGCCCGATGGCGCGAAGCCCGTCCCAGTGGTGATCGAGGTCGAGGGGTTCCATTCGTACATGGCGCCCCTCGATCGTCACGGGGCGGATCTCCATCGGCGTGCGCGTCTCCATGCAGGCATGGAACACGCGTGCCGCGCGGGCGTCAACGTCCGAGTGGCGGGGAGCGCGCGAAGCGCTCACCGGGCGGAGTTCCTTCGCCACGAAGGCCATGCCGGGCGCGCTCAGGCGAACGGCGTTCGACGACGAGGGCCCGCCTCGCGTGCGCTGGAGCCCAGCCATGGTTATCTTGAACCGCCCCGCGCCGGTCAGGGCCCGGGTACCACGAAAGGGCTTGAGATCCATGCACGAGACGGCAGCGGTCGGATCGAGCGCGATGCGGAGCCACTTCGCCCGCACCTTCGCCGCACGGACCGTCATCGTCTCGATCGCATCACTCGCGTGCAGCTGCGCTCCATTGCCGTCGAGCGTCACCACGCTCTCCCCGCCCGAGGCGCCGGGACCGCAGTCCACGGATCCCTCCATTGCGCTCGATCCCGCGAACCACGACGTGCTGCTCACCTGGCTCGCGGGTGACAGCACGGGCTGGCGCGTCTGGTACTCGCGGTCCGCTGACGCCGGCGAGCATTGGCTGTCGCCCGTCGCGGTGAGCCCGCCGGGCGAGTCGCTCGAGCCCCAGGGCGAGGCGACCCCGCGGCTCGCGTGCGACGCACACGGTCGTGTCGCCATCATGTGGGCGACGGGCGGTGAGGTACCGGGGCAGCCGCGACCTCCGAGCGAGATTCGCCTCGTGCGCTCGCTCGATCGAGGCACCACGTGGAGCGCACCCCTCACGATGCACGAGGGCGCCACCGACATCCCGCGCACGCATCGCTTCCACGACCTCGCTTCCTCCGACGAGGGCAGGTTGGTCGCCGCCTGGCTCGTGAATCCGGAGGTCGGGGACAACGCCGTGCATCGGGCCGCCGGCCCGGGAGCCGCGATCCATGTGGTGTCCTCCAACGATTTCGGCGAGAGCTGGGGAGAGGCGTCGCCGGAATGGTCCCAGGTGTGCCCGTGCTGTCGCATCGCCGTGGCGACCGACCTATCGGGTGAGACGTTCATGGCGTTTCGCCGGCACTACCCGGATGGTGGTTGTGACGTGGCGTTGGCCCGGCCGGGAGGCCCGTCGGTGCGTGCTCACCAGGACGGCTGGACCATCGCGGACTGTCCGCGCTCGGGCCCGGGGTTCGAAGTCGCGCGCGACGGCACGATGCGCGTCGCCTGGTTCACCGGAGCGCCGGGCCGCGCCGGCGTGTGGTTTCGCCAGGGGTTGCCCGGAACCTACGACTCCACGGTCGCGCCGATGCCCCTGCTCACGGCGGACTCCCTTCCGACGCTTCACGTCTCGGTGGGTGACGCGGGCCGCTCGGGCACCGTCATCGCGTGCGATGGAGACCCGACGGGCGAGGGAACGCTGTCGCTGATCCGGGTCGAGGCCTCGGGCCGACGGATCGTGGAGCGGCTCGTCCCTGCGGGTATTCGGGACGTGAGGCGGCCGCAGGTGGCAGCTTCCAATCGCAGCCGGCGGGCATTTGTGGCGTGGACCGAACGCACGAATGGCAGTCGCCACCTGCGCCTGCTGCGGTGGAACGTCGGAAGATGAGCGAGCGACCTCGGAGACTGGCATGACCGATCTGCGCCGCGTGGACGCGTTCATCGACTCCCATCTCGACGCCAGCCTCGACGAGCTGGCGAAGCTGGTCGCGATCCCGAGCGTGGGCGCGCAGAACCGCGGGCTCGGGGAGTGCGCCGCGCTGGTATCGGAACTGCTTCGGGCGCGCGGGTTCACGGTGCTGGTGCTGGCGAGCGGCGGCGCGCCGGTGGTGTTCGCCGAGCGCGGCGGAAGGAGCGCCCGCACACTGCTCTTCTACAACCACTACGACGTGCAGCCCGCCGAGCCACTCGAGCTGTGGGAATCCGAGCCGTTCACGCTGACGCGCCGGGGTGGCTCGGTCTATGGCCGCGGGATCAGCGACGACAAGGGCCACATCACGTCACGCCTGCTGGCGCTGGATGCGCTGCTCGACGCGGACGGCGAACTGCCGTGCCGGGTGAAGTTCCTGATCGAGGGCGAGGAGGAGACGAGCAGCGTTCACCTGCACGATTTCATCGTGCGCGAGAAGTCGCGCCTCGCAGCCGACGCCTGCATGTGGGAGTTCGGCGGCGTGGACCATCGCGAGGTGCCGCTTCAGTACTGCGGGCTCCGCGGCATCTGCTACGTGGAGTTGTCAGTCGAAACGGCGTCCACGGACGTGCACTCCGGCATGGGTGGCTCCATCATCGACAACGCCGCCTGGCGTCTCACCTGGGCGCTCGCGCACGTGAAAGGCGCCGACGGCCGCGTACGCATTCCCGGCTTCTACGACGCCGTGCGGCCGCCCACCGCGCGCGATCTCGAGCTGCTCGCCGCGTTGCCCGAGGTGGCCGACGAGTACCGGGAACGCTGGGGCGTGAAGCGGTTCCTGCGCGACTTGACCGGCGGCGTCGAGCTGCGGACGGCCGAGGTGTTCGAGCCCACGTGTACCATCTGCGGCCTCACCTCGGGCTACCAGGGGCCGGGCAGCAAGACCGTGCTTCCGGCCCGCGCCAGCGCGAAAGTGGACTTCCGGCTCGTGCCCGACCAGACGCCCTCGACCGTGGTGAGCGCCCTTCGCGCGCACCTGGACGCTGGCGGCTTCAGCGACGTGCGCATCGAGTTGCTGGGCGGCGAGCCGCCGGCGCGGACCGACCCCGACGACCCGTTCGTGGACCTGGTCTGTCGCACGGCCGAACCCATCTACGGGATGCCCATGCAGAAGACGCCGATGGTGGGAGGTTCGGGCCCCAACCACCCGTTCGTGCACGTGCTCGGACTACCGGTGGCCGGGGCGGGGATCGGTCATCCGGGCACCCTCGCGCACGCGCCCAACGAGAACGCGCGACTCGACCTCTACGTGAAGCACGCGAAACACGTGGCGAGAGTGCTCACGGAGTTCGCGCGAAAGTAGGTCCGGGCGTCGCGCTACTCCTTCACCAGGTAGTAGCTCGCCTGCGGGTGGTGCACGATGAGCGCGCTCGTGCTGGCCTCGGGCACGAGCTGGTGGGCGCTCGTCAGCGTCACGCCGATGGACTCCTCGGGCCTGAGCAGCACGAACAGCTTGGCCTGGTCCGCGAGATCGGGGCAGGCGCTGTAGCCGAACGAGTAGCGCTTGCCGCGCTCGTCGTCGAGCTTGAGTTCGCTCCGGATGTGGCGATGGTGCCATTCCGCCAGGCCCTCGGTGGCCGCCATGGCGAGGCCGTGTACGAACAGCGACTCGGAGTATTCGCCGCGTTTGTCCAGGGCCGCGCCCAGGTCGTCGGCGCCAGGGCCGACCGAGACGATCTGGAACGCCACGACATCGAAGCGTGACGACGACGCCGGCTGGAAGTAGTCCGCAAGGCAAAGCCCCTCGCGTTCGGTCTGGCGAGGGAACGTGAACCTCGCCACCTCCTCGATCTTGCCACGCGGAACGAGCGTGCCGGGCGAGAACGCCCCCGGGTCGTACACCACGAGATCCTGCCCATCCGACTGGCAGGGGAAGAAGCCGTACACGGCGATGGGTCGGAGCCACCCCTTGTCTCGGGCCTCGCGCTGGAGCCTGAGGCGCCGCGGCTCGAAGTCGTCGCGCACGAGTGTCTCGACGTGCGCGGCGTCGCCGCGCGCGCCCCAGTGCAGCCGGTAGAGTGTCTTCAAGTCCATGCCCGCATACATGCCGTCGAACGGGATCGCTGACGTGGGCGTCACGCGCGCGCCCCAGAACGGCGGGGCCGGCACGTTCACGTCACGCGACACGGTGACCTTGAAGTCCTGCTGGCCGGCGCTTGCCGCGGCGGCGCGTGCCTCGAACTGCGCGCTGTTGGTCTTGAACTCAAACGCTTCGCGGCGGACGCGCGCCGTGAGTTCCTCGCGCGCCGCGCCGTCCACCAGCGCGTTCACCGTGTCCAGCCCCTCGAACGCGTCCTTGCAGTAGAACACCCCCGGCTCGTAGAACACCTCGCCATCCACCAGCGCGGCGCGGCGGCCGAAGTTGCGATTGATGGCCGCGCCGCCGATCAGCACCGGCACGCGCAAGCCGAGTCGGTGGAGTTCCGCGACGCAAGCCGGCATCTGGCGGCTCGTGGAGACGAGCAGCGCCGACAGGCCGATCGCGGTGGCGTCCAGCTCGCGCGCCTTGTCCACGATGGCTTGGATGGGCACCTGCTTGCCCAAGTCGTGCACGGTGTAACCGTTGTTCGACAGGATCGTCTTCACCAGGTTCTTGCCGATGTCGTGCACGTCGCCGAACACGGTGGCCACGACGATCCGACCCTTCGAGACGTCGGCCGACTTTTCGAGGTAGCGCTCGAGCTGCGCCACCGCCTTCTTCATGACCTCGGCGCTCTGCAGCACGAACGGCAGGATCAGCTCGCCGGCGCCGAACTTGTCCCCGACCTCCTTCATGGCCGGCAACAGCACGGTGTTGAGTACGGCGACGGGATCCTGCCGCTTCACCGCCTCGTCTATGAGCCCCTCGATGCCGGCAGGTTTGCGGTGCAGGATCTGGTGGTGGATGCGCTGCTCCAGCGTCATCGCCGCCTCGGCGGCTTCATCCTCGCGGGCGCGCGAATCGGGTGCGCGGCCCTCGAAATGCGCGATGTAGGCGGCAAGCGCATCCGGCGTGCGCGCGTGCACGAGGTCATCGGCCAGGTGGCGGTCCTCGGCCGAGAGATCGGCATAGGGAATCACGTCGGCCGGGTTCACGATGGCCATGTCGAGGCCGGCCTGCACGCAGTGATAGAGGAACACGCTGTTCAAGACGGCGCGCGCCTCCTTGCCGAGGCCGAACGACACGTTCGAGACCCCGAGCGACGTGAGAACGCCGGGAAGTTCGCGCTTGATGAGGCGGATGCCCTCGAGCGTCTCGAGCCCCGAGCGCGTGAACTCTTCGTCACCGGTCGCGAGCGTGAACGTCAAGTCGTCGAAGATGAGCCGCTCGGGTGGCAGGCCGTACTCGCGCGTCACGATGTCGTGGATGCGCCGCGCCACCTCGAGCTTGCGCTCGGCGGACTTCGCCATACCCAACTCGTCGATGGTGAGCGCGATGACCGCGGCGCCATAGCGCGTGACCAAGGGCATCACGCTGTCCACACGCTCGCGGCCGTTCTCGAGATTGATCGAGTTCACGATGGCCGAGCCCGGGCACGCCTGGAGCGCGGCTTCGATCACGCTGGCCTCGGTGGAATCAATGCACAGCGGGGCCTCGACCGAGAGCGACAGCTTCTTCACGAGCAATCGCATCTGTTCGGCCTCGTCCGTGCGCTCGGTGAGCGCCAGGCACACGTCGAGCACGTGCGCGCCGCCCTCCACCTGCTCGCGTGCCACCGGCACCATGTCGTCGAGCGTGCCTTCGAGCGCCAGGCGCTTCACCCTGCGGGAACCCTGCGTGTTCAGTCGTTCGCCGATCAGGAGCGGTCGTGGCTCCTGCTCGAGCGCCACGGCGGTCATGCCGCTCGACACGTGCCAGCGCGAGCGCCCCGGTCGCGCGCGCGGCCGGGTGCCCCGCCCCACCGCCGCGACGAGGCTCCGGATGTGCTCGGGCGTCGTACCGCAGCAGCCACCGACGGCATTGACGCCGAAGTCGAGCACGAACTCGCGCAGCGTCTCGGCCAAAGGCTCAGGTCGCATCGGGTAGAGCGTGCGGCCGCCGTCGTTGATGGGCAGGCCGGCGTTGGGGATGCAATGGACGGGCGTGCTGGCGTTGTCGCACAGGTAGCGCACCGCGTCGCGCATGAGATCGGGGCCGGTGGAGCAGTTGAGCCCGATGACGTCCACGTGCAGTGCCTCAAGCGTGGCGAGAGCGCCGCGGTAGTCCGTGCCGAGGAGCATGCGGCCGGTAGGATCGAGTGTGATCGAGCACTGGAGCGGCACGCGGCGGCCCGAGAGCGCCATGGCCTCGCGCGCGGCCAGCACCTGCGCCTTCATCTCGAGCATGTCCTGGCAGGTCTCGAGGATGAGCAGGTCGGCGCCGCCTTCCAGGAGCCCCTGCGCCTGATCGCGGAACGAGGACTGGAGTTCGAGCAGCGAGAGCCGCCCCAGGTCGGGATCCTCGGACGACGGCAGGAATCCGGACGGACCCATGGAACCCGCCACGAACCGCGGCCGGCCGTCCTCGGCCTGCACCCGGTCGGCGACCCGCCGGCCCGCGGCGGCAGCGGCGCGATTCAGTTCCACCGTGCGCTCGCCAAGGCCCCACTCCTCGAGCCGCGTGCGCGACGCCTGGAACGAGTTGGTCTCGATGACGTCGGCGCCCGCGTCGAAGTATGCCTGATGGATGCTCTCGACCACGTCCGGTCGCGTCAGCGACAGATAGTCGATGCACCCCTCCCAGCGCTTGCCGCCGTAGTCCGCGGCGGTGAGTTCGCGCGCCTGCACCTGCGTGCCCATGCCGCCGTCGAAGAACACGACGCGGTCGCGCAGCAGCTCGAGGTACCGGCTCATGGGGTGGAGGCTCCCTGGGCCCTCGGAGGGTGCGATCGGGCCCGGTTCAGAGTGGGCGGGAATGCTATCGGCGCGCTCGCGGCTTCGCAAACATGCGACTTTCGATGACGGCGAACCGCCTCGGGATCCGGCGCGGCCGGCCCGCGAACGCGGTAGTCGGCCCGCGGGAGCGCTTGACCCCATGCGCGCCGTGCGGTTCCGTGGAATGCCATGCTCCGCGTCTTGGCACTCCTTCGCCATGGTCGGGCCTCGGGCCAGGGCCCCGACGCTCCGCTCATGCCCGAGGGGGCCTTGGCGCTCCGGCGCCTCGGGTCGAGGCTCGGTGCCGAGGGCTGGCACCCGGCCGTGGTCGTGACGAGCCCCTATCGCCGCGCCCGCGAGAGCGCGCAGATGTTCACCGGCGCGCTTGCCCCCGCCGCCCCGACGCACGTGCTGCGTGAACTGAGGCCCGAAGTCGAACCCGACGTCGCGCTCGAGGCCATCCTCTCGACGGCTCCGCTCGCGACGCCGGTCCTGGTCGTCACGCACCTGCCGCTGGTCGGACGCATCGCCCATGTCCTCCTGGGCGAGGAGATCGCGTTCTTCCCGGGCACGTTCGTGGAAATCGTCCGCGACGGGGAAGGCGCGTCGCGGCTGTTGCGAAGGTTGAACGCGCACGAGCTGCCGGCCGAGTGATACGGCCGTCGCGATCCTCGATTACGATGCGCTCGCAACCACGCGGACCCCGACGGGAACGAGGAGGCGGAGATGGCGGCGCTGCATGGGAAGATCGCGGTCGTGACGGGAGGCAACCGCGGCATCGGCCGTGGCATCAGCGAAGCACTGACGCGTGAGGGCATGACGGTGGCGTTGACCGCGCGCGACGCGGCGGTCGCCACGGCGGCTGCGCGCGAAGTCGGAGGCGGGTCGCGCGGCTACGCGTGCGATGTGCGCCGCTCCGAGCAGGTGGCGGCGTTGTTCGCGGCGGTCGAGCGTGACCTGGGCGGCGTGGACGTGCTCGTCAACAACGCGGGTGTCGGCCTGTTCGCATCCGTCGCCGAGATGAGCCTCGACGACTGGCACGCGGTGATCGAGACCAACGTCAACGGTGTCTTCTATTGCACGCGCGAGGCGATCCCGCGCATGCGCGCACGAGGCGGCGGCTACATCTTCAATGTCTCGTCACTCGCCGGGCGGAACGCCTTCCCGGGCGCTGCGGCGTATTGCGCCAGCAAGCACGCGGTGAACGGCTTCAGCGAGGCCCTGTTCCAGGAGGTGCGCGAACATGGTATCCGCGTCACTTACCTCATGCCGGGCAGTGTCGCGACGGAGTTCGGTCGCGGCTCGGCGGCCAAGTCCGGCTGGGCGCTGCAACCGGAGGACGTGGGCGAGATGGTGGTGGATCTGCTGCGCACGCACCCGCGAGCGATGCACAGTCGGGTCGAGATGCGGCCGTCGCGGCCGCAGAAGGGGTAGCTGACGGCCATCCTCACGATGGTTCGGCAGACATCCCCCAGCGACAGGTAGGTGCTGGCCGTCCGGTCATCAAACGACCGCACGCTGGCTCGGCCCTGTCCCGGATGCCCGCCGCGCCCCCAGGTCCGCCGGGACCAGCCAGCTGCCCCCGGTCCCCGAGATTCTTATGGCCCGAGCCAGTTTCAGCTTTCGACCACAGGCCCTGCAGCGCTAGCCTTTGGGGTACAGGCCGTCGCTACCCGGGTCGGCGACAAGACCCGCGCGTTGCTCGGCCGCAGGCCTGCGGGCCTCTCGCCCTTGGCCGGCGGCACGAGCTGGTCGCTGAATCGTTCGGCAAGCGAGGAGGCCGCCGTGCGGAAAGCTCCGCGTGCTCGCCCGTCGTCGCCGCGTGGTATCGCGACGAGAAAGCTTGTCACCCTGCTCATGGTCATCCAGCAGCTAGCCCCCCCCCTCCGCGCTCGCCGGCACGCTCTACAAGACGGGGCGCTGGTCCGGCTCGGGCGACATCGGAGTGCAAGGGACGCACGTCACGCTCTTGCGTGAGCCGCAGACCAACCTCGCCAAGGTGTTCCTGCTCGGCGAGTCGGGGGCCGGCCAGAAGCTGAGAGTGTGGCGGTTCGTACCGACCTGGAACGCGGCGCGGCTCCCCAACGTGGCGTCGACCGATTCCAACTCGCTGATCTATCCCGTTCCACATCCCAACAATCGCAAGGTGGATCTGTTTTGTGGCGGTCACTCGACGCTGGCCGACGGGCGCATGCTCTACATCGGCGGCATGTGGGCGCCCTCTCGGCCGTGCCAGGAGGCCTACGCGTTCGATCCGCGCTGGTACCCGGACACCACGCACTACGCGCCCTGGGACTCGCTGGCCTCGATGGCGGTGGAGCGCTGGTACCCGACCGCCACCGCGCTCGCCGATGGTCGGGTGCTCGCCGCGGCGGGGACCTCGCGCACGTTCATGCTCACCTTCGGTGGCGATTCCGCGACCGGTAACGAGAGTCACGTGCTTCATCCGCTGGTGATGGCGGGCCAGCTCAACTGGTCGGACACCACGGCAACGC
>JAHFBW010000349.1 GCA_023249845.1 Candidatus Eiseniibacteriota bacterium | reverse complement strand
GTGGCGCGATGTACCCATGCAGCAACGTGGAGCTCGTAGCCGCCGTGTCCGAAGCCGGCGGCATCGGCATCGTCCAGCCGGTCACGCTGACGTTCGTGCATGGGATGGAGTTCCGCGAGGGGCTTCGCCGAGCGCGGGCGCGCACGCGCAAACCCATCGGCATGAACGCATTGATCGAGAAGTCGTCGCGCCGCTACCTCGATCGCATGAAGCGCTGGGTGGACGAGGCGCTCGAGGAAGGCGTGCGGTTCTTCGTCACCTCGCTAGGCGATCCGCGCTGGGTGGTGGAGAAGGCGCGGGCCGTGGGTGGCATCGTCTATCACGACGTGACCGAGGCGAAGTGGGCAGCCAAGGCACGCGACGGTGGCGCGCACGGCCTGATCGCAGTGAACCGTCGCGCCGGCGGCCACGCCGGACCGCGCGATCCGCGCGCGCTGCTGGACGAGCTCACGCCATTCGGCCTTCCGGTCGTTTGCGCCGGCGGCGTCGGCGACGCCTTGGGCTTCGTGGAGGCGCTGCGCATGGGGTACGCGGGCGTGCAGTGCGGAACACGATTCATCGCGACGACGGAGTGCGATGCGAGCAACTCCTACAAGGCGGCCATCCTGGCCGCCGGCGAGAACGACATCGTGTTGAGCGACCGCATCACCGGTGTTCCGCTGGCGGTGATCGATACGCCCAGCGTTCGCCGGATGGGGCTCCACGCCAATGCGCTCGAGCGCTGGCTGCTACGAAACCCGCGCACCAAGCACACGATTCGCGCGCTGTTCTCGCTGCGCTCGGCGTGGAGCCTGAAGCGCGGCGCGCGTTCGGAGGCGTCGCAGTTCTGGCAGGCGGGGAAGAGCGTGACGGCGATCGAGAGCATCGAGCCCGCCGGCGAGATCGTGCGAGCCTGGGCGACAGCGGCTCGCGAGCCTGACTAGACCACACGCGCCCCGAACAGCTCGTCGCACTTCGCCGCGAGGATGAAATCGTTCTGATGAAGGCCGTGGATCTTGTGCGTCCACGTCTCCACCGTGACGCGGCCCCATGCCACGTGCAGGTCCGGATGGTGCTGCTCGCGTTCCGCGAGCTCGCCGACTTGCACCGCGAAGTCCATGGCCTGCCGGAAGTCCTTGAACCGATACTCACTCCGGATGCGCTTGACGCCCTCCACCTCGGCCAGCTCCCAACCGGGCACCTGTGGCATGAGTTCCTCGATCTTGGCGTCGGTGAGCGTGGGGACACCGCCCCGGCAGGGGACACAGGTCTCGCGCGTCAGTCCGCTCATGGGAGGTCTCCTGGTTCGGGTCCTCGTCTCGCTGTCCCTGGTGCGATCACTCTAGCGCGGACCACGCGCGCGCGCCTCACGCCACGCGATTGCGGCTCGGTGGCCCCGCGTCCTGCCAGCCAAGCGTCGCGGCGTCGCTGCGCCGGCCGCGGGGCACCCGTTCGAAGGACGGGTCCGGTTCGGCGCGCTCCACCACCACGGTGAGCGCGCCGAGCGTCTCGTCCACCCGCCCCTCGGCGCGCACGACCTCGCCACGCATGTTCTGGCCGGAGCGGCGGTAGACGCCCGGGAACAGCACGCACTCCACGAGTCCGGTGTGGTCGGCGAGCGTCGTGAACAGCACGATGCCACCGGACTTCGCCTCGACCCGCCGCGCCGCGCACGGGATGCCGATCACGCGCACGCGCTTGTCGATGTGCTGGTCGAGCTCCGATGCGCTCACGCATCCGCGCGATGCGTCTCGTGGCACGAGCACATCGAGAGGATGCGCGGAGAACCACAGCCCGGTCGCCTCGAACTCGCCACGGACGAGATCGGCGAGCGGCAGCTCCGGCAGCTCGGGCAGCGCGTCGCCACCGGGCCGCGGGGCGCTGGCGGTGGGCGCGAGCGGCGCGCCGTCCGGGAGCGCGAGGCCGGCCCGGCGCGGGTTCGCGACATGCCGAACGCGAGCCGGCAACGCGTGGGTGAGGGACTCCAGCACGCGCGCTTCGAGCCGCATGGAGGCGCGCGTGCGGTGGATCGCGTCATGACCCGCGAGCGAGTCCAGCGCGCCCGCGAGGATGAGCATGTCCAGCTCGGGCGGCGTCGGGCGCACGCGATCAGCGAAGTCGGCGAGGCTCGCGAACGGCCGCGCCGCCACGATGCGCCCACCCGTCGTCTCGGTGAGACCGGTGACGCGATGCAGGCCGACGCGCACCGAGGGCGTCGCGGCCGCCGCACCCGCACTCCCGGCGCGGCCTACAGCCGCGGCGGGTTCCAACGCCTCCAACGTCGTGTCCCACGACGAGCGCTCGACACAGGGTGCCAAGAACACGACGGGCACACGGTGTGGCGTCGTCGTCCCGACGGGCGCCCCGCCACGACGCAGGTCCTCGACGTGCACCCAGGTCGGGTACATGCCGGCGTGATGGTTCAACACGCCGACCGCCCATGCGGCCGGGTAACGGCACTTGAGCGCCGCGCTCTGCCACGCGAGCCGGCCGTAGCCCGCCGCGTGCGCCTTGCAGAACGCGTAGCCCGCGAATCGTGCCAGCTCCCGCCACACCGCGTGGGCATCGGCGTCGGTGATGCCGGCGCGCGTGGCCCGCGCCACGAACCCGCGCTCGAGGAAGCGGAACTCTTCGTCGTCGCGCGCGCCAGCGATGGCGCGCCGCAGCGTCTCGCCCTCGGCGAGTGGCAGGCCGCACAGCGCCGACGCCACGCGCATGACGTCCTCCTCGTAGAGGAGGATGCCTTGTGTCTCGGCGAGCGTGGCGCGCAGCCGATCGTGCGGGAACGACACGGGCTCGAGCCCGCGCCGCCGCCGGCAGAACGCCTCCTTCATGCCCGACTCGGCCGGCCCCGGCCGGACCAGCGCCACCGCGGCCACGGTGTCATCAAGCGTGCGCGCCTCGAGCATGCGCAGCAGGTTGCGCATGGCGGGTGATTCCAACTGGAAGCAGTTGAGCGTGTCACCCGCAGAGATGGCGGCCGCGGCGATGAGATCGTCGTCGGGGATGGCGTCGGGGTCGACGGCTTGCGCGCGCGTTGCGCCGGTGCCGGTGGCGGGGACGCCGGGGGGTGCGGAACAGGCGGAGTCGAGAGGCCGAGCGGAGCCAGGGATTGGCGGAGCCGGCCGAACGCCTAGTGAGCGGAGGGCAGGATGCCCGCAGCGAGCATCTGCCTGTTCCGCACCCCCCGGCGTCCCCGCCGCCGGTACAGCCGTAACCCCCGCAGACGCTCGTGAACCCGATACCAGCGCCACGCACTCGCCGATCGTGGTGATGGCGCGGTTGCCGAGCAGGTCCATCTTGACGAGACCGATCACCTCGACCGCGCGCATCTCGAACTGCGACACGACCACGCCTTTCGCC
>JAHFBW010000348.1 GCA_023249845.1 Candidatus Eiseniibacteriota bacterium | reverse complement strand
CATGCCGATGCCCTCCACCGGAATGCCCACGAGCCCCAGGATCATCGCCACGACGGGCAGCGAGCCCGCCGGCACGCCCGCGGTGCCGATGCCGCCAAGAATGCAGATGAACACCACCGTCACCTGCTGCATGAGCGTGAGCGGCACACCGTAGAACTGGGCGAGGAACAGCACGGTGACGCCCTCGAACAGCGCGGTGCCGTTCTGGTTGGCGGTGGAGCCCACCGTGAGCACGAAGCGCGAGACGTGCGACGGCAGCCGGAGTTCGTGCTCGGCCACCGCGAGCGACGTGGGCAGCGTGGCGTTGCTCGAGGCGGTGGAGAACGCGGTGAGCATCGCCGCGCGGATGCCGCGGAAGAACGTGACCGGGCTCATGCCGCCCAACCACGCCACGCTCGCGGAGTAGACGACGAACTGCTGCACCGCCAGTGCCAGCACCACGGTGAATACGTAGGCGCCGAGCTGCCAGAGGATGTCGTAGCCGAGCCGCGCCGTGAGCGTGAACGTGAGGCAGGCGACGCCGAGAGGTGCGATCTGGATGACGATACCGAGGAGCCGCATCGCCACCTCGTAGAGCCCCTGGAGCATCTCCTCGAAGCGGCGCGCGTACTCCGTGCGCGTGGCCGCGATGCCGCCGCCCAACAGGAGCGCGAACACCATCACCGCGAGCATGTCGCCGTCGGACATGGCCTTCACGATGTTGGAGGGCACGAGGCCGACGACGAAGTCCACGCCGGTCGCGCCAGTGTTGGGCGCGGCCACGGGCGCCGCAGTGGCCTGCGAGAGCAGCCGCAGCTTCAGTTCGGGCGAGAGTCCGGCGCCGGGCTTCAACAGGTTGACGGCGGTGACACCGATCAGGACGGCGATCGTGGAGACCACGACGGTGTAGGCGAGCGTCTTCAAGCCGATGCGGCCGAGCGTGCGCACGTCGCCGAGCCCGGACACACCGAGGGCCAGAGCCGACACGATGAGCGGCAGGACCAGCACGAACAGCAGCCGCAGGAAGATCTTGCCGGCGGGCTCCGTCACCAGCCTCACGAACTGCTGGAGCGCGGGCGCGTCGCCGAACGCGAGATGTGCGATCACGCCCAGCACGATGCCGGTCAGCAATCCCGCCAACATTCGATACGAGTGTCCGATCGTCATGGCGCGGCAGTATCGGGGCCGGGCGTGTCGCCGCGCAATCCGCAAGTTCGCCTCCAGCAGAGGGGTGGCTGGCCTGGCGCGGCGCCAGGAGCGCGAAATCCTGATTCACGAAAGCGTCCCCCGGGGACTATGCTCACCCCATGCGACGGTACGCGCTCACCATGCGTTTCGTGCTCGCCGCTGGACTCGCGCTCATCGCGAGTGTGCCGCCCGCGCGCGGGCAGGACGTGCCCGACGGCTTCATCGTGGAGACCCTGGTCCCGAACCTCGCCACGCCCGTGGCGTTCGACTTCCTGCCCGACGGGCGCGTGCTGTTCGCGGAACAGTTCACCGCGCAGGTGCGCTTGATCCGCACAACGTACGCGCTGCAAGCCACGCCGGTGATCACGGTGCCGGGCGTCACGACGAGCGGCGGCGAGCGCGGCCTGCTCGGGATCGCCGTGGACCCGGCGTTTCCCGCGCGCCCCTACCTCTACGTGCACCACACGGCAACCTCCGCACACGTGCGCATCGCGCGCTACACGCTCACCGGCGACCTCGACGGAACGAGCGGCGCCGATCTCGTGGCCGACCCCGCGTCGCGCTACGACTTGATAGACGACGCGCCCGACAACGCGCCCAACCACAATGGCGGAACCGTGCGCTTCGGTATCGAGAGCGTGCTCTATGCGAGCCTCGGCGAGGACGCGAACATGTGTGCCGCGCAGACGCCGGGCACTCTGCGCGGCGTCATGCTGCGCATGCGAACGTTCAATCTGCCCCCGGGCCCCGGCGCCGCGTTTCGCGCGCAGCTCACCGACCCGGCCAACCCGTTCGCCACGTCGCCGGATTCGAACCTGCGTCTGGTCGCAGCGTATGGACTCCGCAACCCGTTTCGATTCCAGGTCGATCCCCTGTGGGGAACGCTCGCGATCGGTGACGTGGGCGCGACGCTGCGCGAGGAGCTCGACCTGCTCTCCCCGACGCTTGTGTTCCCGGGCGCCCAGGGCGTCGCCATGGACGCGTCGCCACTGGGCGCCAACTTCGGCTGGCCGTTTCGCGAGGGCACGGTGGATGGCCCGGGTGGCTCGTGCGGAACGCCGCCGGCCGGGCTCGTGGAACCGGTCTACGACTACGACCGCACGCAACAGAATGGCGCTTCGATCATCTCGGCCGGCTTCTACCGGCCGCACACGGGCGGCGTGTTCAACTGGCCGGCGGATCACGACGGCGATCTGTTCGCGAACGACTACTATTCGGGCGTTCTGCGCCGCATCAAGCAGACGGGCGGCGTGTGGTCACTCGCGGACCCCATCCCCGGCCAGCCGGATCCGGCCGCGTGGGGGACGGGCTTCGACAAGGTGAGCGACTGGCGGCTCGCAGCCGATGGCTCGCTGTGGTTCTGCCGTCAGAGCGTGAACTACATCCCGCTGACGGGCTCCCTCGGTCGGATCCGCGGACCCGGACTGGTCAGCACGCCGCCGGGCGCGAGGCTCTCGCTCAAGCTCACGCGATCGCCCGCCGTGGGCGTGGCGGAGCTGCGCGTGGTGGCCGACGCGAACGTGCGCGTGCGCATCGTGGACCTGGCGGGCCGGCCCATTCGCACGTTGTGGGAGGGCATCGCGCCGGCCGCGCAGCCGGGCGACTCGTTCCTGCTGACGTGGGATGGCACGGCCGAGGATGGCGACCGCGCCCGTCCAGGCATGTACCTGGCGTTCGTCGAGAGTGGCGGACGGCGCGCGTCGGTGAGGATCCCGTTCCTGCGGTGATCTGAGGCAGCCCTAGCACGAGGCGATCGTTCATCCCTGGCGGTCACCCTGAAGGGTGACCGCCAGGAACAAACAGGTGCCTCGACCAAGGGTCCTTCACATCACGGGAATACCAGCATGCGCTGGTTCGCCCGATGCTGACCGGCCACGAATCGGCAGGTGTAGACGCCCGCCGGGACACGCGTGCCGTGCGGGCCGCGGCGGTCCCAGGTCACGCTGTAACGGCCGGGCTCGTACGTCGCGCTCGCCAGCACTGCCACACGCCGGCCCAGCAGATCGAAGATCTCGATCCGCACCTGACTGCGTCGCGGCAGCTCGAACCCGATGCGCGTGTCGTTCTCGAACGGGTTCGGCCGGTTCGGCTCGAGCGCGAAGCGAAGCGGCGCCTCGCCGCCCGGCCCGGTGCGATTCGCGCTGGCGCCCGAGATGGAGACGGCCGTGTGCTCGCCC
>JAHFBW010000347.1 GCA_023249845.1 Candidatus Eiseniibacteriota bacterium | reverse complement strand
AACCCGAGCCGCTCGGCCGGCACCAG
The DNA here is from genome assembly GCA_023249845.1 of Candidatus Eiseniibacteriota bacterium. GTDB lineage: Bacteria > Eisenbacteria > RBG-16-71-46 > RBG-16-71-46 > RBG-16-71-46 > JAIOPA01. The sequence continues at coordinate 3,326 of JAHFBW010000347.1, read as the reverse complement.
CGACAGGAGTGCGCTGGCGTTGGGGACCGCGAACAACCCCTGACCAATACCGATCAGCATCAGCCCGCAGGCGAGTCGTGCTCCCGCGGGCATCGCGCCGAGGTTCGCGAGCAGCCACATGCCGAACGCCGTAAGCGCCATGCCTGTCACGGTCAGTGTGCGCGCGCCGAGCCGGTCGGCGAGCCGGCCGGCCAGCGGTGCGCAAAAGAGCGCAGCCACCGGCAGCACCGCGAGCCATGCGCCCGATTGGGCGGCGGTGAACCCGCCGGTCTCCTCGAGCACGAGCGGCATGTGGAAGCCGACCGAGATGCTCAAGATCTGGCCGAGGAACGTGAGCGACACGGCGGCGCCGAGCGGGCCCGCGACCAGGTCGAGCGGCAGCAGCGGGGCTTTGGAGCCCGACTGGACCGCGAGGAACGCCCCGAGCAACAGCACGCCACTGGCAGCGCACACCAGCACGAGCGGATCGGTCCAGCCGCTTTCCGGGCCGCGCGTCAACGCCAGCATGAGCCCGGCGAGGCCGAGCGCCCACAGCAGTGGCTGGACCACGGCAATCCGGGCCGCACTTCCGGAGAGGACGTCGATCGGCACGCGCTTCTGCAGCAGCGGCAGCGCCAGCAGCCCGAGCGGCAGGTTGATGAAGAAGATCCAGCGCCATGATGCATGCGCCACCAGGAGCCCGCCGAGCGGCGGCCCAATGGCGAGCCCCACGCCCACCATGGCGCCAAAAGCGCCCAGCGCGCGGCCGCGCTCCTCCAGCGGGAACGCCTGCACCAGCAGCGCCGAGCCGTTCGCCGCCACGAGTGCTGCGCCCACGCCCTGAGCCACGCGCAATCCGATCAGCGCCCCGACCGTCGGGGCGAGACCGCACAGCACCGAGGCGAGCGTGAACAGCAGCAGTCCGGCGCCGTAGGTCTTCCGCTGGCCGTGCGCATCGGCGAAGCGCCCCGCTGCCAGCAGCAGCCCCGTGAGCGTGAGCGAGTAGGCGAGCGCCACCCACTCCACCGTGCTCAAGCCCGCATGCAGCGTGCGCTGCAGCGTCGGCAGCGCGATGTTCACCACGCTGGCGTCGAGCGTGGCCATGATCACGCCGAGCGCGATGGGCGGGAACACGCGCCAGCGCGGCCAGGCGTCGGCGGCGGCGGTGGGCCCCGAGGGGCCCCCGGCGCCAGGACCGAGCTGGCTGTCGCTCACGGCTGCCGCAGGATGCGCATGATCTCCGGCAGGTTGGGCGTCTTGCCGTAGAGCAGCATGCCGAGGCGGAACAGCCGCGAGCCGAGCAGCAGCATGAGCACGGCGCTCAGGCCCAGCAGCCCGAGCGAGAGCGCGATCTGCCAGATCGGGATGACCGCGCCCGACACCGCGGCGACGCTCATGCGCAGCATCATGCTCGTGGCCGCGGTGGGCGGGAACAGCGACATGCCCACCGCCAGCCCCGAGTTGGGCGTGTTCAGGAACTTCCACATCACCCAGAACGGGCACACGTTCAGGATGGTGAGGTAGCCGGCATACTGCGTCGCTTCGCGCAGGTTGGTGGTCAGGGCGCCGACGCCGATCATGATGCTGGAGTAGAACAGGTAGCCGAAGAAGAAGTAGAGGAAGCCGAACACGAACAGCGAAGTCGGGACCTGGACGTGCGCGATCGCCAGCATGCTGCCGCCGGTGAACGCGCCCGCCGCGAGCCACACGCCGACCAGCGTCAGCCCCGCGCTGCCGAGGCCGATCAGCTTGCCGGCCAGCAGTTCGTCGGGCGAGACCGAGCATAGCAATGACTCGAGGATGCGCGTCTCCTTCTCCTCGGAGACGCCCTGCAGCAGGTACTGCCCGCCGGTGATGATGGCCATGGCGAGCAGGAAGCCGAGCGCGAACGGCAGCAGGAAGCCGGCGAACTGCTTGGCGTCGTCCTTGATGCCCCAATGTCCGTCGCGGTCCTTCGTGTACACGTCCATGCCGCGCTCGATCCACATCGTGCGCTCGATGCGGATCGAGTCGGCCTGGCCGGCGAGCATGTTGCGCGTGATCCAGTGCTCGAGCGGAGCCCAGTTGCTGTTGCTCGCGAACACGTGCGTGTCGTGCTCGTAGAGCCGCAGCCGGCCCGTCTGCAGGAAGTCGGCGCCGATGACCAGCACCTGCTTCACGTGCCCCTGGTCCAGCGAGTCGAGCGCCACCTCCTGGCCGCTGAATCGCCGCAGCAGGACCGGCACGCGCTTCGGCGCCGCAAGCGGCTTGCCCGCCTGGCGCGGGTCGATGTTCGGCTCGGCCGGGGCCACGTACTCGAACGACAACGGCGCGTCCGCGAACATGCCGGTGGAATCCACCACCGCCACGATGCGCGCCTCCGACTGGCGGGCGACGGCGTCGTCGACCTGCATCTTGGTGCCCACCACCCCGGCCACGAAGAAGATCGCGGGCGTGAGGAGCAGCGACACCACGAAGGCCTTGCGGCGAACGGTGGTGAGGTACTCGCGGCGCGCGATGATGAACACCTTGTGAATCGAGAACTTCATCGCACACCTCCCAGCACCAGGGGTTCGTCCACCGTGGGCGGGCCGCTCCTGCCCTGGTCCAGCCCGACGCCGGCCTCGACCACGTGCACGAAGATGTCCTCGAGCGGCGGCACCACCGGCACGAACGCGCGCACGGCGAGACCCTGGTCGAGCAGGCTCTTCAGCACCGCGGCCGGGTGCGCGGTCTTCTCGAGCGCCAGCTTCCAGTGGCCGTTCTCCGGTTCCATCGACTTGACGCCCGCCACCATGCGCGGACTGCCGTCGGCATGCAGCTCGAACGCGTTCTCCGCGTACTGCCGGCGGATGTCGGTGACGTTGCCGTACAGCACCATGTGGCCGCGATTGATCATCAGCGCCCGGTCGCACTGCTGCTCGACCTTGTTCATCTGGTGCGTGGACAGCAGCACCGTCGTGCCATCGGCGCGGCGGCGGCGCAGCACCTCCTCGAGCACCTGGACGTTGATGGGGTCAAGACCAGTAAACGGTTCGTCGAGGATCAGCAGCTCGGGCTTGCCGATGAGGGCCGAGCACAGCTGCAGCTTCTGCTGCATGCCCTTGGACAGCGCCGCCACCTGCTTCTTCGCCCACGCGGCCAGGCCGAACTCCTCGAGCAGCACGATCGATTCCCGGCGCGCGTCGGCCGCGCTCAGGTCCTTGAGCTCCCCGAAGTAGGCGAGCGCGTCGAGGACCGGCACCTTGCGGTAGAGCCCGCGCTCCTCGGGCAGGTACGCCATGCGCGGCCGGTCCGGACCGCCCACGGAATGCCCGTCGAACGTGATCGTGCCGCCGTCGGGGCGAACGATGTCGGTGATCATGCGG
>JAHFBW010000346.1 GCA_023249845.1 Candidatus Eiseniibacteriota bacterium | reverse complement strand
ATCGCGTCCTGCTTGAGGCGGAACACGGGGACGAAAAAGCTGTGCAGCACGTCTTTCGACTCGAGCAGGAAGTGATAGGTCTTGCCCTCGGCCACGTGCAGCGTGTCGCTCGTCCATACGTCGTCGGCCGTGTCGAGCGTGCCGTCGGTACCGGAGTGCTGGAACGCCCAGGTCCACTGCTGTCCGACCACGCGGATGGTGTCGTCCGCGGGCGGCAGGGTCTGCTTGACCTTCACCCACACCCGCACGGCGGCCACGATGATGACGACGTCGCACAGCAGGATGAGCGTGTGCGGGATGTTGATCCACTTCTTGAGGTGCGGCTCCTTGCCCGTGACGTACTGAGACTTCACGCCGTCCCGGGCGCGGAAGCGCCACATCAACCGGAAGAACATGAGCTGCGTCGCCACGAACCAGACGCCGACGAGCCAGGTCACGAGCACGACGAGTCCGTCGATGTCCCCGGCGAACGTCGAAGCGCGAGGCAGGTTCAGGAGCATCGTGCAGTCCCCGCTAGAAGATGAAGAAGAACACGGAGGCGACGAACAGCACGACGCCCACCACCGTGAAGATGAACGTCACCTTGGCGGTGTTCTCCGCCCAGTTCTCCTCGAAGCCGTCACCGGCCATGGTCCGCCTCCGTCACTTCTGCAAGGTCCGGATGAAGGCGATCACGTCGTGCATCGCCGTGCTGTCCTCGAGCGTGTTCGCCATGGCGGCCATCTGCGCGCCCATGACGTCGTCCGGGTGCGCACCGCGCATGCCCGACTTGAACTTCGCGATCTGCGACATCATGTACCAGTCGTGCTGGTGCGTGAGCGGCGGGGCGCCGAGCGCCTCGTTGCCGTTGCCGTCATCCTGGTGGCAGGTGACACAGATGGTCTGGTAGCGCATCCGGCCGGCGGCCGTGTCCCCCATGACCATGGTCGCGGAGGGCACGCGGCCCGGAAGCGTCGAGACGTACTCGGCCACGGAGGCGATGTCGCCTGGGCGATAGAGCGAACGCGCCATCGGGCGCATCCGCGAGCCTTCCATGTCGTGCGGGTCGGCGCCACGCATGGCGCTCTTGAAGTTGTTGAGCTGGCGCTCGATGTACCAGCGCGGCAGCCCGGCGATCGCGGGCGCCCCCAAGGTCTGGTTGCCGAGCCCGTCCCTGCCATGGCAGGGGAAGCAGGTGTCGAAGACCTGCTCGCCGCGGGCGAGCCCGGGACCCGGGGTCCGTGCGCAGCCGGCGAGAAGCAGCGCGGCGTAGGTCGCCGCGAACAGGAGGAACAGCGCCTTCCGAGACAATGTCGCCTCACTGGGACGGATGATGCCACACGCGCTCGAGCGCGACTCCGCGGCCTCCCGCCCAGAGCCCGAGCGAGACAGCCCATGACCGGTCCAATCCGCCGCTTATACATGAATTGACGGCGCTTGGGCAACCTCGCGCCCGGCCAAACCCAAGCGGTGAAGGCAGTAAGCCATGACGCCGCGGGCGAGGTGCGGCGCGAGGGCCGCGCGCGGTCCGATTCATGCGTGTGTCTGTCCCGAATCTGGATTCCGGGACACAGTCTCCGGCGCGGAGCGACTCCGCGAGTCCTGCGAGAAACCGGCTCGCGATCGCGAGCCACGCGCACGAGAGGACGCCGCTGACCCTGTCTCGATTCGTCAAAAGTACTCCGAAAGGCGGAGCTGCTCGCGACTCGCTCGGCGACCGAAGTGGATGTCGCGGAAAGGACTTCCGGAAATAGTTTCCGGTTGACCGGAAGTTTCTTCCGGTCGCCTGGCTCGCTCGCGACGGGGTCCCGCGCAGGTGACCCACTCGCGACAAAAGTGCTGCGCGATCGCTTGCACTTGGAGCGGCTCGAATTGTGCCGCAGCCAGTGGCACGCCCATTGCCCTGTTCCCTTCCCGGCTCGTCGGATCACGCCAGGGAGTGGCGGATCCCCGAAGCTGCTGACCGCCGGTGAGGCGCGTACGTGGCCGCGCGAGGAAGCAGGTCCGCGAGGGAATGCGAGATGTCCACGATCCTCTGTATCGATGATGAACCGGCGGTCAATGCGTCGCTCGAACAGGCGCTCAGGAGCATGGGGCATCAGCCGGTGCTCGCGTCCAGCCTCGAGGAGGGCCTCCGCGCTGCCTCGAGTGAGGCGCCCGCCCTCATCATCTCGGATCACCAGCTGCCGGACGGCGCGGGTATTGAGTTGCTCGCGGCGCTGCGCAGCAGCGGCCAGGATGTTCCCGTCATCGTGACGTCGTCCTACCACAGCGTGGAGCAGGCGGTGGAGAGCATCCGTCACGGCGCGGTGGACTACCTCACGAAACCGCTCCGCACCGAGGCCATCCGCCTCGCGGTCTCCAACGCCCTCGAACTGGACCGCATGCGCCGCGTGAACGATGACCACGTTCGGGAGCTGGACCAGCTCCGCGGTTCACGACACATCGTCGGGCACAGCCCCGCGCTGCGCGCGGTCATGGAGGTGGTGCGGAACGTCGCGCCCACGCGCGCCACGGTTCTGCTAGAGGGGGAATCGGGCACGGGGAAGGAGTTGTTCGCCCGCGCGCTGCACGAACTATCGCCGCGCGCGAATCAGCCGTTCGTCACGGTGAACTGTGCGGCGCTCCCAGAGGGCCTCGTGGAGAGTTCGCTGTTCGGACACGAGCGTGGCGCGTTCACCGGCGCGAACACCCGTTCGCTGGGAGCGTTCGAGCGGGCCCACCGCGGCACGCTGCTACTCGACGAGGTCACCGAGATGCGGCTGGACCTCCAGGCCAAGCTGCTTCGCGCGATCCAGGAACAAGAGTTCGAACGCGTCGGCGGACACCAGGCCGTGCATGTTGACGTGCGCATCGTCGCCACCACGAACCGCGACCTCCGCGCCGAGGTCGAAGCCGGACACTTCCGTCGCGACCTCTACTTCCGACTTCACGTCGTGCCCATCCAGATGCCGCCGCTGCGTGACCGACTCGACGACATCCCCGAACTCGCCGAACACTTCGTGCGCAAGATCGCGAGCCAGCTGGGCGTGAGACCCCCTCGGCTCTCGCCGGGAGCGATCGAGGCGCTGCGCCGTCGCCGATGGACGGGCAACATCCGCGAGCTCGGCAACGCGCTCGAGCGTGCACTCATCCTGTGCCGTGGCGGTGACCTGACTGCCCAGGCGCTGCCGGAAGCGGACGGCGGTCCGCTATCACCCGCCCCGGGCGCGCGGCGCCCGGATGACCCCGCGGGCGCGGTCGTGACGATCGAGGCGGACGCGCCGCTCGACCTGGCGCTGCTCGAGCACGACGCGATCCAGCGCGCACTCGAACGGACCGGTGGCCGCCGACTTCAGGCCGCGCGCCTGCTCGGCATCAGCGATCGCACGCTGCGGAACAAGTTGAGGGCCAG
>JAHFBW010000345.1 GCA_023249845.1 Candidatus Eiseniibacteriota bacterium | reverse complement strand
GAACGGCGCGAACCGACCGCGCCTCGTCACCACGTTGATCACGCCGGCGATGGCGTCCGAGCCGTATTGGGCCGCGGCGCCGTCTCGGAGGACTTCGATGCGCTCGATCGCGCTCGACGGGATCGCGTTCATGTCCACGCCAGACGAGCCCGCCGGAGTGCCGTACGCAAACGTGTTCACCAGCGCCGTCTGGTGGCGGCGCATGCCGTTCAGGAGCACGAGCGTGTGGTCCGGCGACAGGCCGCGGAGCGTGAATGGCCGCACCACATCGGTGGCGTCAGTGACGCTCTGGCGCGGGAAGTTCACGGACGGCGACACCGCCTGGAGCGCCTGCGAGGTTTCCGTGGTGCCCTGGCGCTGGAGCACCTCACGGTTGTAGACGTCCACGGGCACCGCCAGTTCGTCTGCCGCGGTGTGACGCGCGCGCGAGCCCACGACCACTTCGATCGCGCGCACGGGGATGACGCTCTTCTCCAGCTGGAAGTCCAGCGTCGCCGTGCCGCCGACCTCGACCGTCACCGAGCGCAGCGCCGACTTGAAGCCCAGCATGAGCGCGCGCACCGAATGCGTGCCCGCCGGAACGTCGCGCAGTTCGTAGTGGCCGCGCTCGTCGCTGCTGGTGTGGAGCTTCGTGCCTTCCACGCGCACTTCTGCGCCCGACACCGCCGCGCCTGCCTCATCGGTGACAGCACCGGAGACCGTGCCCGTCTGCGCCCAGGCGCTGCTCCAGCTCAGCGAGATCGCGAGTGCGATCACCCAACCCGCCGTGCGTGTGACGCTCATCGTGATCCCCCGAGTGAAGCGGTCTCGCGACCGCGGCCGTGCGGTTTGCTGCGAACGGGCGCAGAGAGTGGTCGGGGCTTTGGGTGGAGTCAAGACTTGGTTAGTCTGGCGCCATCGGGTCGGGAGGATCTCGGCCTTCACGGGCCGTCGTCGCCCGTTTCCCAGGAGGAGGCCGGTCATGAGGATGGCGCGAACAGGGGTGCTGGCGGCCGCTTGGCTGGTGATGGCGATCGCCGGATGCGCGGGGGACGTCGTCACCCAGGTGACTCGGAACTCTCAGGTGCGGGACCGTGTCATGACTGCATTCGCCTCGAATGGCGCGCTGGCCGAGCAGATGACCCGGCGACTGCTCGCGAACGACTCGCTCCGCACACGCGTGGTCGAGACGGTGCTCAACGACAGCCCCTCGGCGCAGTACGTGCTCGACCGCATCGGGCACAACACCGGCGCCGTGGACTACGTGCTCCAGGCGGCGCTCTCGGACAGTATCGGGCGCGCTCACGTCGTGGCGCTCATGGAGCAGATCCGCAAGGCGCTCGCGCCGGCGAGGTGAACGTGCTCATCTTGAAGTTCGGCGGCACCTCGGTGGGGATCGCGGCGCACTGCGAGCGCGCGCTCGAGATCGTGCATGAACGCGCCACATTGGACCCGGTCGTGGTGGTGAGCGCGCTCGCGGGAGTCACGAACACGCTCGTGGAGTTGTGCCGCGCCACCGAGACGCGCGCGCTGCTGCTCGCAACGCTCGCCGAGCGCCACTTGGAGCACGTTCGTTCGCTGGGGCTCGAATCGGAGGTCGTGAACCCGCTGCTCTCCGAACTGCGGGACGATCCGGCGCTCTTTGCTCCCGAGACGCCGATCGCGCGCGCCGACCGGGACCGCGTGCTGGCGTTTGGCGAGCGGCTGTCTGCGGCGATCTTCGCCGCGGCACTCTCGGCACGCGGCACGCCAGCGCGCGCGGTGCACGCGGGCGAAGCGGGCCTGGTGACCGACGATCGTTTCGGTCAGGCGCATCCGCTGCCGGAAGCGGATCGGCTGTTGCGTGTGGGTCTCGCGGACCGCACACGCGTGCCGGTCGTGACGGGCTTCATCGGGAGCACGTCGGACGGTCGCACCACCACGCTCGGGCGGGGCGGCTCGGACTATTCCGCGGCGCTGGTTGGCGCCGCGCTCGGCGCCGACGAGATCCAGATCTGGACCGACACGAGCGGCATGCTCTCCGCCGACCCGCGCGTCGTGCCCGAGGCGCGACCCGTGCCACGGTTGTCGTTCGCCGAGGCGTGCGAGCTGGCCTACTTCGGCGCGCAGGTGCTGCACCCGAAGACGCTCCTGCCCGCGATGGAGCGCGGCATCCCGGTGCGCGTGCTGAACACGGCGCGCCCCGCCGATCCGGGCTCGCTCGTCACCGCCGAAGCCGAGACGAGCGAGAAGGGCTGGCGTGTGAAATCCATCGCCTGCAAGCAGGGCATCACCGCGGTCACGATCGCTTCCACGCGCATGCTGCTCGCGCACGGCTTCCTGGCGCGCGTGTTCGAGGTGTTCGGGCGGCACCACATCGTGGTGGACCTCGTGACCACGTCCGAGGTCTCCATCTCGGTCACGGTGGACGACGACTCGCGATTGCCCCAGGCGTTGGCCGAGCTCGAGGCCATCGGCCGTGTCGAGGTGCGCAATGGCCTGGCGGTGGTGGCCGTGGTGGGCGAGGGGGCACCGACGCAGCTGGGACTCGCCGGCCACGTGTTCACGCTGCTGGGGGGCGTGGGCGTGCCGGTGGAGATGATCTCGCAGGGCGCCTCGCGCGTGAACCTGTCGTTCGTGGTGGCCGAGGTGCACGCCGCGCGTGTCGTGCGACTGCTTCACCGCGGGCTCGGGCTCGACGTGGAAGCGCCTACGCTGGAGGCGGCTCCGGGAGCTTAGACAGTTCCTCGCCGACTCCGGCTCACCGCCGGAACGGGCAGCGGATCGATTCACTTGCGGGGCCCCGTCGCTGCGCTCGACGCTGCCGCGGATGAGACGCCCTCCGAGGTCGTCGCTTCGCTCTCGCCCCACTCGCGAATCGACCCCTGCCCGCCCGGGCTTGGCACCGTTGGAGCGCGCGTTCTAATCTCGACCCCCATGCACAAGCTCGAACCCGCACGTTTGAAGCCCGGCGTCACGCTCGAATCCTTGCCCGGGCCGCTGCCGGGCGACCTCGTGGCCCCGAGCGCAGGTGACGCGAGCCCGGCCCCGAGTGCTTCGCGCCAGATCCGCGGCAAGGCGCTCGTGTTCTGGGACCCCAAGGTGCCCGGCAAGAAGCTCGACGCCATCGACACCGACCAGATCACGCCCGCGGCGGACTGTGTCTCGGAGAGCCTCGACACGCTCGACGAGAGGTGGAAGGCCGGATCGTTTCGTTACCTGATGCCCGACTTCCGCGCGCGTGTGCACCGCGGCGAAACGTTCATCGTGGCGGGCGACCGGTTCGCCATCGGCAGCTCGCGCGAGATGAGTCCCGCGGGGTTGAAGGGTGTGGCCGAGGAGCATGACCTGGAGATGGTGGTGGTGTGCGGCCACAACATGGGCGACATCTTCCGGCGCAACAGCTTCAACCTCGGGCTGCACGTCGTGCAGAGCCCCGACGC
>JAHFBW010000344.1 GCA_023249845.1 Candidatus Eiseniibacteriota bacterium | reverse complement strand
GGGCCGCCTCACCGTTGCGCGTCCTCCTCAATGGCCGCCGGTCCCGTGCCAAGAAGGGCACCGACCTGGTGCTCTCGGCGCTTCGAAGTCTGGTCGGGCGCGTCCCACCGTTCGAAGTCGCGTTGTTCGACGCCGTGGACCCGGCCACGAACCGGCAGGATCCGCGTGACGGCGCGCCGCTGCCGCCCGGTGCGCGCTTCGTGCTTGACCCGACGCAGGACGAGCTCGTCGCGCTCTACCAGTCGAGCCATGTGTTCGTGGCCGCTGAGCGGAAGGCCGGCTGGTGTAACACGGCGCTCGAGGCGCTCGCCTGCGGCTGCGCGCTCGTGTGCACGCGCAGCGGCACCACGGATTTCGCGGTCAATGGCGAGAATGCGCTGGTGAGGCTCCGTCACCCGTGGTTCCTGGGGCGCGCGATCGGCCGGATGCTCTCGGACGCATCGTTGCGCGAACGACTGTCGGCCGCCGGTCCGCCGAGCGCCGCGCCGTGGTCGTGGCCCCAGGTCGCGCGCAAGATCCTCGCCCAGCTCGAGACCGTGTGAACCCGCGGCATGGGCGCGCGGGTAACTAGCCGGGATTATTCATGAGCCCGTGGCCTGCGAAGGCCAAGCCTTCGCCTTGCGCTTCACGGACATCCTTCCCACTCGATTCACGGTTCATGAATAATCCCGGCTAGCGCTCCGGCAGGTAGCCGGCCTTCTCCATCGGCACGACCAGCTCGTCCTTCGTATAGATGAAAGCGTCGCGATCGTAGTCCGAGAGCTCGTAGTCCTTCTCGAGGAAGATGGCGTCCTCGGGGCAGGCCTCCTCGCACATGCCGCAGAAGATGCAGCGCAGCATGTTGATCTCGTAGCGTTCGGCATAGCGCTCGCCGTGCGAGACCGGGTTCGCCGGGTCGTTCTCGGCGGCCTTCACGAAGATGGCGTCCGCCGGGCAAGCCACGGCGCACAGCTCGCAGCCCACGCACCGCTCGAGGCCGTCCGCGTGCCGGGCGAGGATGTGCAGGCCACGGAAGCGCGGGAACATCTGCAGTTTCTCGTCCGGATACTGCACGGTGAACGGCTTCTTGAACAGGTTCTCGAGCGTGACGCCGAGACCCGTGGCGAGTTCCTTGATCATCGAGCGATTCCTCGGGATGCGAAGCCCCTACCCAAGTCACGAGCCCAGTACAACACACTATCCGCGGGTCTTTGGACACGCAAGGCGCCGGAACCACGTGTGGGTCGCTTCAGCATCCCTGCCTGACGCGGGTGCGCGCGCGAATCGTCGCGTCGTACTCGGATACGCCCTAGCCGGGGTTATTCATGAGCCCGTGGCCTGCGCGGGCCGGCTGCCCATGAATCGCTGCGTTGAAGGCTTGGCCCGCTCCTGCGACGTGTCACCGACACGACTCCGTCGCGGGCCAAGCCTACGCCTTGCGCTTCACGGACATCCGTCCCTCTCGATTCACGGTTCATGAATAATCCCGGCTAGCGACCGCCCCGCCAGCTCTCCAGGATGGCGGTGGGGTGGATCCACGCCGAGAAGCCGTGCCGCTTCGTGCTCGCGAGTCCCGAGTCCTTCGGCACCGGATCGCTCGCCCAGTCGTAGCCGACGCTTCCCCAGGGGCCGATCGGCGCGTGGACCCCGACACCGTACGAGAGGTCAGCGATGTTCCCGTCCGGGTCGTTCACATAACCCAGGCGGAGTGCCAGGATCTCGAGCAGCGACCCCTCGAGGCCGACATGGTCCGCGTCCTGCGAGAGCGACGTGCCCTCGGCCGTCAGGTGTTCGCGGTCGTAGGCGAGCCCGAGCTGCACGGCGCGCGGCACCGTCCCCAGCCACCACGACCACGGGTCGCCTCCACTCGCGAACGGCAGCACGGCGACCACCGCGAATCCGATCCGCTCCATGCGTGCAGACGGGACCGGAGCACCTGCGCCAGCGAAGTCGAAGCGTGAGTCCTGGTCGGCATTGAGCACCGCGTAGCCGGCGGCGAGGTCCATGCTCGCGGCACGGCCGTCGACATCACCGTGCAATACCATGTAGTGGCCCTGTACGCCCCAGTCGAAGTTGTCAGCCTCGGCTCGTACGCCGGGCGCGAGCACCACCTCGGTGCGCTTGTGCTGGTAGCCCAGGCTCACGTCGAAGTCTCGCGCAGCGGGCTTCGCGCCCGTGTCACCGCGCCCGCGCACGGCGTCCACCAACTGAAGCGGCGAGACGCCCACGGCCCAGGCCTCCACTTGTTCGTGGGCCTCATACGACCCCGTGGGATTGCCGAACGGGTCCGTGCCCAGCGAGCCCGTGATCTCGAGCCGCGCACGCCCGAGGCCCTCCACCGGCACCCCCATGAGCGAGACGCCCACGCCGGCGCCGCCCACCAGGAAACGCCGGGTCTTGAAGCGCGTGTCCCCGTCCAGCTCCGGCACGAGCCGCGTGCTGCCCTCGAGCCACGCGATACCACGCGTGTTCGCGAGCGCGGCGGGGTTGCCCCACACGCCGGGCTCGCCCCACGACACGGCGGTCGTGGCTCCTCCCATCCCCGCGGAGCGAATGGACGTTTCGAGACCCTGCGATGCACCCGACAGCTGCGCGAGCGCCGACGGGGCCAGCGTCAGCCAGGAGGCCAGAACGACGAGTCTCACAACGCTTCTCGTTCGCATCAGGAGCCTTCCTCGAGGGACCGGCTGCTCGCCTCACATCCGGGGCAGCGTGATGCCCGTCTGTTTCTGGTACTTCCCGGCCTTGTCCTTGTACGAGACCTCGCACACGTCCGTAGCTTCAAAAAACACCACCTGCGCGATGCCCTCGTTCGCGTAGATCTTCGCCGGCAGCGGCGTGGTGTTGCTGATCTCCAGCGTCACGAAGCCCTCCCACTCGGGCTCGAACGGCGTGACGTTCGTGATGATGCCGCAGCGAGCGTACGTGGACTTGCCCATGGTGATCGTGAGGATGTTCCGCGGGATCCGGAAGTATTCCACCGTGCGAGCGAGCGCGAACGAATTGGGCGGCACGATGCACACGTCACCCTTGAAATCCACCATCGACGCGGGGTCGATCTGTTTCGGGTCCACCACGGTGCTCATGACGTTCGTGAAGATCTTGAACTCGTCGGCGACCCGGATGTCGTAGCCGTAGCTGGAGACTCCGTACGAGATGACGCCCTGCCGCACCTGGTTCTCTTCGTACGGCGTGATCATGCCGTGTTCCTTACACATCCGGCGGATCCAATGGTCTGGACGGATGGACATTCGGGCTCCTTGGCGTCAGAAACGACCGAGCAGGCGTACGACATGCGCGAGCTCGGGAATGAGCAATTCTTCGAGGGCCTGCCGGACGGCGCCGGAGGAACCGGGAAGGTAAACGACGAGCCGCCCGCGCGCGACACCCGCGCCGGCGCGCGACATCCACGCGGCCGACCCC
>JAHFBW010000068.1 GCA_023249845.1 Candidatus Eiseniibacteriota bacterium | reverse complement strand
GCGGTCCTGGATGCCGAAGCCGAGCGACGGGATGCAGAAGCCGCTGCCAAAGCCGGTGTAGTTGCTCTGGATGAGCGACACCATCATGCCGCTCGCGTCGGCGGTGCACAGGTACGTCGTCTCGGGGCGATTGAGCGCCGCGGGCTCGCCGGGCAGGTCGGTCTGCGCCGCGTGCTGGAGATCGATCGACCTCGCACGCCGCTTCGCGTAGTCCTTGGATAGCAGCTCGGCCACCGGCACCTTCGCGAAGTCGGGGTCGGCGTAGTAGCGCGCCCGATCGGCGAACACGAGCTTCTTCGCCTCAGTGAACACGTGCCAGAAGTCGGCGGAGCCACGACCCAAGCCCTTCAAGTCGAAGTTCTCGATGACGTTCAAGAGCTGGAGCGCCGCGATGCCCTGCCCGGGCGGCGGCAGCTCCCACACCGTGAAACCGCGATAGTCCGTGCTCACCGGGTCCACCCACTCGGAATGGTGTCGCGCGAAGTCCTCGAGCGTGAAGAACCCGCCCACCTCGCTCGAGTAACGCACGAACTCCCTCGCGATCGGTCCCCTGTAGTAGGCGTCGCGGCCGCCGCTCGCGATCAGTCGCAGCGAGCTCGCGAGCGTCGGGTTTCGGAAGATCTCGCCCTCGACGGGCGCGTGGCCACCGGGCAAGAACAGCGCGGCGAAGCCCGGCTTGTCCTTGTTGCGCGCCACCGCGCGCCCCCAGTCGCTCGCGATGACCGGCGATAGCGGAAAACCCTCGTCCGCGAACTTGATCGCCGGGTCGAGATCGCGCGCGAGCGGCAGCTTGCCGAACTTCGCATGCAGCTCCGCCCAGCCGTCGACACAACCGGGCACGCTCCACGCATAGGGTGAGTAGAGCGGGATCTCCCCCACGCTGTCAGGCGGGATCTGCTCGGCCTTCAAGTTGAGCGGCGAGCGGCCGCAGGCGTTCAAGCCATGGAGCTTCTTCGTCTTCGGATCCCACACGATCGCGAACAGGTCGCCGCCGATGCCGTTGGCCGTGGGCTCCATGAGCCCGAGGCAGGCGTTCATGGCGATCGCGGCGTCCACCGCGCTGCCGCCGCTCTTCAGCACCTCGAGTCCCGCCTGCGCGGCGAGCGGCTGCGCGCACGCCACCATGCCGTGACGCCCGTAGACGACCGAGCGCGTCGCGACGCCGCGGCCCGTGGCGGGCGTGCCGGCCGATGCGTTGAACTCCAGCGGGGCCGAACTCACGAGCAGGGCCACCAGCGTGGCGATGACGAGCACGACGCGGGAGCGGGGCATGGGTACTCCTTGAAATGGAGGTGGGATGCCAGCATGTGCGAACGACCCTACGCCCTTCGCGCGGAGAGCCGCAATGGGCGCGACCTCGCGCCGTCACGAGCCCGCGGCCGCGAGGCGCTTCGCCGCTCGAGTTCGCGCCGCGCGTCCGAGGCTCGCCGTGTTGGTTGTGGGCGCTTCGGACGCGCCTCTATACTCCCTCGCGCTTCGTCACCCGACCCTCCTGCCCTTTACCCTCCCACCCTCCCGCCCTCTCGCACGATCCTGGTGCACGCGACGACTGGAGTCACGACATGCCCCGCTTCACCGGAGTGGATTTCTACGAGATCGACTCGCTCCTCCAGGAGGACGAGATCCAGATCCGCGAGCACGTTCGCGGCTGGGTCGAGGAGCGCTACCTGCCGCTCATCGAGGACGCCTACGAGAAGGCGTACTTCCCGAAGGAGATCATCCCGGAGGTGGCCGGAATGGGGCTGCTCGGCGCCTCGCTGCCGGAGAAGTACGGCTGCGCCGGCGTCTCGGCCACGGCCTACGGCCTCGCCATGCAGGAGCTCGAGCGCGGGGATTCCGGTCTGCGCTCGTTCGCGTCGGTGCAGGGCTCGCTCGTCATGTATCCGATCTACGCCTATGGCTCGGAAGCGCAGCGGATGAAATACCTGCCGAGGATGGCGAAGGGCGAGGTCATCGGCTGCTTCGGTCTCACGGAGCCCGACTTCGGCTCCGACCCCGGTGGCATGATCACGCGCGCAGAGAAGGTCGCCGGCGGCTATGTCCTGAACGGCGCCAAGATGTGGATCACCAACGGCACCGTCGCCGACGTCGCGATCGTATGGGCCAAGTTGAAGAGCGCGGAAAAGGGCCGCGAGGTGATCCGCGGATTCATCGTGGACACGAAGACCAAGGGCTTCTCCGCCCCCGAACAGAAGCGCAAGCACTCGCTGCGCGCTTCGGTGACGAGTGAACTCATCCTTCAGGATGTGCTCGTTCCGGAAGATGCCCTGCTGCCGAACGTCGAGGGGCTCAAGGGTCCGCTCGGCTGTCTGTCGCAGGCGCGCTTCGGGATCGCGTTCGGCGTCGTCGGCGCCGCGATGGCGTGCTTCCATTCGGCCGCGGAGTATTCGAAGGTCCGCATCATGTTCGGCAAGCCCATCGGACAGTACCAGCTCGTGCAGGCCAAGCTCGCCGAGATGCTCACGGAAATCACCAAGGCGCAACTCCTGTGCGTGCAGCTCGGCCGCATGAAGGAGCGCGGCACGGTCACGGCCGCACAGGTCTCGCTCGCGAAGCGCAACAACTGCGAGATCGCGCTCAAGATCGCGCGCGACGCGCGCGACGTGCTCGGCGCGAACGGCATCACCGCCGAGTACCCGGTGATGCGCCACATGTGCAACCTGGAGTCCGTCTTCACGTACGAGGGCACACACAACATCCACACGCTCGTACTGGGCGAAGCGGTGACGGGACTGCCCGCCTACCGCTGACCGCCGCATAGAAGTCACACGAAGGACCACGGCCAATCGGCTGTGGTCCTTGTGCTTGAGGGCGCTGGCTTTGGCCGAGAACGCGCGGGCGAGAGTTGGGATTCAGCCCTCATCCCACGGGGCCGATACCGCCGGTGTCCACCCTTCCGACGATCCCGTCGCCCAGAGAAGCCGCGATGCGCGCGATCACCGCTGGCGTCCTCGCATTGTGCGTTGCCGCCCCCACGTCTGCTGGATCCATCGCCGGGCACGTGAGCCTGTCGGCGGTGCGTGGCATGGACGTGAGCTTCCGGCCATATGCGGGCCGCGCCTCGAGTCTTCCCTCGCCGGCACGCCCCGCGCGGGGTCGCATCACCGACGCCATCGTTTACGTGGAGGCGGCGCCTGCCGGCACGCTGCTGGCGGCCGCCACCTACGGGACACCGGAGCTGGCCCAGCGCGGTCAGGCGTTCGAGCCACGAGTGCTCGTGGTGCCGGTTGGAGGCATGGTCACGTTCCCCAACTTCGACCCCGTATATCACAACGTGTTCAGTGTCTCCCCCGTGCGACGCTTCGATCTCGGAAAGTACCCCCGCGGCCAATCGCGCGTGGTGACGTTCACGCGGCCGGGGGTCGTGAACGTGTTCTGCGACATCCACGCCGACATGGCCGCGTGCATCCTGGTGACGCCGACCGCGGCGTGGACGCGCGCGACGAATGACGGGCGCTTCGAGCTGTCGGGGTTGCCCGCCGGCCACTATCGCGTGAGCTGGTGGCACCCGGACCTGCCGGGTGGCGGCACCGACGTGGACGTGCCGGCCGAGGGTGCCGTGTCCCTGGACGTGGAACTGTGAAGCCGCGGCTCGGGCTCCGCTGGAAGATCCTCACACTCACGACGCTGCCGCTGCTCGCGCTGGCCGCGGCGACGCTCGTGCTCGTGGACCGGGGTGTCTCGCGCCGGAGCGAGGAGGCGCTCGCCGAGGACCTGCGGCGTGCTTCCGGCGTGTTCGAGAACATGCTCTCCGCCACGGCGGCCGAACTGGACGTGGCCGGCGCAGTGATCGTCCGAGATCCACGCTTCTTCTCGGTGCTGGCACTGCCGCACGGTCACAACGACCCGGACTACCGCGCCACCGTCGCGGGCGTGGCCCAGGACTTCCATCACCTTGCCCAGCCTGACGTGTTCGAGGTCGTGGACCAGCGCGGCGAACTCATCTCGAGCGTGGGCCGCATCCGGGTGCAGGTGGCGGCGCGCGAGTCCTTCATGCCCTCGGTCCTAGCCGGGCGGAGCGAGCGCCGCGCCATCGCACAGCGCGGTAGCCACGTGCTGCTCGTCGCGACGCCGGTGGTCGCGGATGGGCGCGTGGTGGGCGCGCTGCTCCTCGGGCACGAGGTCTCGGGCGCGCTCGCGGCACGCTTGCGCGAACTCACGAACAGCGAGGTCTCGTTCATCTACGACCAGCACATCACGCGCACCACGCTGACGGCCGACTGGGATCGCGTCGTGGCGCACGCGGTCGCCCTGAGCATGGACCCGGAGACGGACCGGCCCGTGCGAAATGGCGGATGGATCGCGTACGCGCGCCCGCTGCCCATGGCCGCCGAGGGCACCCGACAGGTGTACGTGCTGCAGAGGTCCCTCGGGGCCGAGATGGCGTTCCTGCACTCGGTGCGCGCCCACCTGGTGGAGCTGGGCCTGCTGCTGCTGGCTGCCGTGGCGCTCGCCGCGTTCTTCATCGCCCGGCACGTCACGAGCCCGATCCGGCAGCTCGTCACCGCGGCCTCCGCCATGGAGCAGGGCGAGTGGGACGTGCCCATCGATCGTGGACGCACCGACGAGATCGGCTATCTCGCCACGCGGTTCGATGACATGCGCCAGCGCCAGCGCACGTTCGTGCGAAGCCTGCAGGAGGTGGCGCGGGCCAAGAGCGAGTTCATCTCGGTGGCTTCGCACGAGCTGCGGACGCCGATCAGCATCGTTCGCGGCTGGGAGGACTTGCTGCGCTCCGGTCTCGTCAAGCAAGAGACCCCGAAGTACGTCGAAGGCCTGGACGCCATCGCGCGGGCGTGCGTCGCGCTCGAGAAGATCGCCGTCTCCGCGACACACATGACGCAGGTGGACGATGGCGAGACCGTTCCCGCCCCCACCATGACCGAGGTGGAGCCGCTGCTTCGCGAGGCGGTCCAGGGGGCGGCGGCCGCCGCGCCAGAGCGCCGCGTCACCCTGTCGCTGGAAGTTCATCCCGCGGCGCGAACGGCAATCATCGACCGCGCGCTGGTCGTCCAGGCCGTGGATGCGCTCGTGCGAAACGGCATCCGGTTCACGCCTGACGGCGGCTCGGTCGTGGTGCATGCGATCGCGCAGGCGGAGGACCTGGTTCTCGAAGTCAGGGACACGGGGATCGGACTCTCCGCCGAGGCCCGGCTGCGACTGTTCGACGAGGCCTACGTGCAGCGCGACTCCCGGCATCACCGCACCGCGCGCGGGCTCGAGTTCAACGTCGCCGGTCTCGGCTTTGGCCTGCTGCTCGCGCGCCGAGTCGTCGAGGCGCACGGTGGCAGCATGCAGGTGGATGGCGAGGAGGGTCGCGGCAGCGTATTCATGCTGCGCTTCCCGGGTGCCGTGCCGATGTCGGAACCCGACCGGAAGGCCGCATGAACCGGGCTCGGGTGGCGTTCGTGACGCTCGCCATGCTCGCGTTCGCGACCCACGTGCATGCCGAGGCGCAGTGGAAGGCGCACGGGATCCTGGACCTGGGACTCGTCTCCTCGATCGAGGGGCGCGAACTCAACCGGCTCACGATCGGGGACTCCAACTTCGACCCCTATCGCGTACGTCTGTTCCTCGACGCTCGCGTCGCGCCGGGGCTCGAACTGCACGTGCAGTCGATCCTCCACGAGGGCGCGTGGGGCCTGCGCGCGGACGGCGCCTACGCGATGTGGACTCCGTGGGAGGGACGCGACCTGTCGCTCGAGGCCGGGAAGATCCCGTGGCTGATCGGCACGTACGCGCCGCGAGCGTACTCGGACCGCAACTGGCTCGTGGGCACGCCCCTCCTCTACCAGTACCGCACGGCGCTGCCCTGGGCGGAGCTCTTGACCAACACCGACGATCTGGTCGCGAACGCCGGCATCGCGCAGCGCGACCGGGAGGCCACGTTCCTGCCCGTGGTGGACGAACGCTGGTGGGACACCGGCGCGGCGTGCCTCGCCTCGTTCGCGCCCTGGGAATTCGCCGCGGGGATCATCCAGGGTTCGCCCTCCTGGCCCACACCGGGCACCGACAACACGCCCGGGAGCAGCGTGCTCGGGCGCATTGGCGTCGTGCCTGTCGCGGGCGTGCGCGCAGGCGTGTCGGCAGCCGACGGCACGTGGATGCCCGAGTTCGTGAGCTATGGCCTGCCCACCGGCCGCGACGTTCGCGACTACCACGAGTCCACGCTCATGGCGGACCTCGAGCTGGCGCGCGGGCTATTCGAGGCTCGCGGCGAGTACGCGTTCCGGCGCTGGCAGACGGCGTACACCGGTGACCTACGCGTGCGGGCCGGCTACGCCGAGGCGCGCTGGACGCACTCGTCGGGTGCCTGGCTCGCGCTTCGCGGAGAAGCGATGCGATTCTCGGACGTCGCCACGACCACGGCGGCGTTGCGACCGTGGGACGATCCCGTGGATCGCTGGGAAGGGGTCGTCGGCTACCGTGTGACTCACGAAGTGCGCGCCAAGGCCGGAGTGCAACGCACAGTTCGCCAGCCTTTTGGCGCCGGGCGCGAGCGCACCGACCTCCTGTTCGCAGGGCTCGGCATCCAGTTTTAGAGCCCTCGCTCGCTCTCGCGCGGCGCAGTCGGATACTGTGCGGTCATGTCGCTCGCTCGCACGCGTCCGGACTACCGAGGCAGGCCACTCCTCGAATCCCGCGCACCCGCCGATCCGCTCGTGCTGTTCCGGCGTTGGCTGGCGCTGGCGCTCGAGCGGGGCGGTCCGGAGCCCACCGCGACGACGCTCGCCACCGTGGACGCGCGCGGACGCCCGCGAGCGCGGATGGTGTTGCTCCGCGAGGCGAACGCGCGCGGCTTCACGTTCTACACGAACCACTTGAGCGCCAAGGGGCGCGAACTGGCCGCGCGCCCGGACGCGGCACTTGTCATATGGTGGCCCGACCTCCACCGACAGGTGCGCATCGAGGGCCGCGTTCGTACGGTGAGCGACCGCGCCGCCGACCAGTACTTCGCGTCGCGGCCGCGTGGCGCCCAGATCGGCGCATGGGCTTCGCCCCAGAGCGAGGTGCTTCGCTCACGCGCCGTGCTCGACGCGCGTCGCGCGCGGTTCGCTGCGCGCTTCGCCGGGCGCCCGGTGCCTCGCCCGCCGCATTGGGGTGGTTACGAGATTCGGCCGCGCGTGATCGAGTTCTGGCAGGGCCGGCCGGACCGGCTGCACGACCGGCTTCGTTACTCGCGCACGTCCGGCGGCTGGCGCCGGGAACGGCTCGCTCCCTGAGCGCCACGCTCGAGGCTCGCCGCCGATCACGACCGTCCATCCCCTCACGCCGACCGTTCATCAGGTCTCGCGTGGCGCGCTGGCGCCGGATGCGGTCATGATGCGGGCATGACCACCGACTCCACCTCGTTCGGCCGGCGCGCGGGGCTCCTGGGCTCGCTCGTCCTGGGTCCGCTCGTCTGGGCGGTGCCGTTCGCGCTGTTCTTCGGCACGCTCGACGGCGGCGGCTGGCGTGGCTACGGGACCGCGTACTTGATCGCGCTCGTGTTCGCGTTCGTGATCCGTGCCGCCACGTTGATCGCCGAGCGGGTGCTCGTACCGAAGTTGCGTTCGCGTCCGGAGGGCAGCGTCGGGCACTGGCTGCCCGAGGCGGCCGTCTACTTCACCTCCTCCGTGAGCGCGTCTTTCGTCGCCGCCATGCTCGTGGACCGGTTCGTCGCGCACGGCTTCCTGGGATCGCCCCGCGCCTGGCTCGTGTCCGGGCTGTTCGCGGTGGTGTTCTCACTGCTGGTGGGCGGCATCATCTACGCGCGCGTCTTCTACCGGACCGCCGTCGCTCGGGCGGTGGCGCTCGAGCGCGTGCGCTCGGAACTCGCGCGTGCGGAGCTCCGCGCGCTCCGCGCCCAGGTGAACCCGCACTTCCTGTTCAACACGCTCAACACCATCGCGGCGCTCATCAATGAGAACCCGGCCGCGGCCGAGGACGTGGTGACGCGGCTCGCCGACGTGTTCCGGCACGCGCTCCCCGCGAGCGGGCGCGAACACACGCGGCTCGCCGAGGAGCTCGGGTTCCTGCGCAGCTGGCTCGCGATCGAGCGCGTCCGCTTCGGCGACCGGCTGCGGGTCGTAGAGGACATCGAGCCTGGGCTTGACGACGTCCCGGTGCCAGGCCTGCTGTTCCAGCCCATCCTCGAGAACGCCGTGCGCTACGCCGTGGCCCCTCGTGCCGAGGGCGCCACCTTGACGCTGCGCGTGCAACGGGACCCCTCGGGACGCCGGCTCACCGCCGAGTTCGCCGACGACGGCCCCGGATTCGTGCCCGGCGCCCGGCCGAGCGGCCACGGTGTCGGACTGGATTCGGTGCGCGAACGGCTGCGCTTGGGCGGCGAGGGGCATGCCTTCGCGCTCGAGACGGCGCCGGGCAAGGGCACGCGTGTGCGCGTCACGCTGCCACTGGAGCCGACGAGCCTCGGGGCTCCGGCGGCGCTACCCGCAGCCGACGATCCCTGTGTCGCGGCGCGGCTGCCGGCGTCGGAGGCGGGCACGTGAGCCCGGCCCTGCGCGCCCTGGTCGTGGACGACGAGCCGCTGGCGCGCGCGCGCTTGAAGCGCATGCTCGGAGCGCGCGGCGACGTGCAGGTGGTCGGCGAAGCTGGCTCGGTCGCCGACGCCGCGTCGCTCGTGGATGAACTCGCTCCCGACCTCGTGTTCCTGGACGTGCAGATGCCCGGCGAGGAGGGCTTCGCGCTCATCGATCGCGTGCGTCATCGGCCGGCGATCGTGTTCGTGACCGCGTTCGACCACTACGCCGTGCGCGCGTTCGAGGCGAATGCCGTGGACTACCTGATGAAGCCCTTCCGTCCCGAGCGACTGGCCGCCGCGGTGGAGCGCGCGCGCGTCGTGCTCGCGCGGCCGGACGAGCTGGCGCGCCAGCTCCAGCAGGTGCTGGCGACCTTGGCCGCCGCACGCGCCGACCGCTCCGAGACACTCGAGCGCTTCACCGTGCGCATCGGTCAGAAGCAGCTCATCGTGAAAGCGGACGAGGTGCTGTGGTTCGGCGCCGAGGACAAGCTCGTGTTCGCGGCCACGGGGAATGATCGTCACTACGTGAACTTCACGCTCGACGAACTCGAGCAGCGGCTCGCGCCGGCTCGATTCGCGCGTGTCCACCGCTCGGCGATCGTGAACCTGGATCACGCCGCAGCACTCCGCCCCGGGTTCGCGGGTACCTGGCGGCTGCAGCTGGACGACGACGCACGTACCGAGGTGCCCGTGAGCCGGTCGCGCGCGCGATCACTCAAGGAGCGGCTGGGGGCCTGACGCCGCGCCGGGGCCGCCGACCTTGACCGGCGAGCAGGTGCGGGCTTTCCTACGCTCGAGCGCACCCACCTGCCGGCCCTCTGGGGCGGCGCATCCCTCGCGACGGAGGCCGCATGACGCAGGAGATCCCGCCACACTCGCCCGAGTTCAAGGGGCGCCGCAGGCAGAACTGGCTCGTGCTCGGCCTGACCTACGCGGCCATGTACATGGCGCGGTACAACTTCCCGCTCGCGAACAAGGCGCTCTCCGACGCCTACGGGTGGGACAAGGCGCAGGTTGGCCTGATCATCACCACCGCGACGCTGCTCTACGGTATCTCGGCGCTTTTCAATGGGCCGCTCGCGGACCGCTTCGGCGGGCGCAAGGCGATGATCATCGGCGCCAGCGGCGCGACGGTGTTCAACCTGATGTTCGGGCTCGGCGCCTACATGGGTTTCCTCGGCACCGGCCCCGTCCTGCTGGGTTACTTCGCCACGGTGTGGACGCTCAACATGTACTTCCAGAGCTACTCGGCGCTGGCGCTCATCAAGGTGAACAGCGGATGGTTCCACGTCAGCGAGCGCGGCGTTTTCAGCGCCATCTTCGGCTCCATGATCCAGAGCGGGCGCTTCCTCGTGTTCCTGTTGCTGGGCGCCGCATTCGTGGCCGCGCTTCCGTGGCAGTGGAAGTTCTTCATCCCGGCCGTGATCACCGCATTCATGGCGTTCCTGACCTGGCGCGTCGTGCAGGACACGCCCATGGACGCGGGACTTCCCCACTTCGATCCGCAGGACGCGACGAGCGGTGACACCGAGAAGATCACGTTCGGCTACGTCGCCCGGAAGGTGTTCACGAACCCCATCGCGATCACCATCGCGGTGGCGGAGTTCTGCACCGGTCTCGTGCGCGGCGGCTTCGAGCAGTGGTTCCCGCGCTACATGCAGGAGGTGCAGCACCTGGAGCTCACGAATCCGATCTTCCAGAAGAACGCGCTTATCATCGTGGCCGCCGGCATCGCCGGCGCGTTCGTTGCCGGCTACGCGTCGGACAAGCTGTTCGGCCACCGTCGACCGCCCGTGGCGTTCATCGGCTACGTACTTCAAGTCATCTGCCTGTTCATGGTGTGGCGGGCGCCGAGCATGGAACTCGTGGTGGCGGCGTTCGTACTCAACTCGCTCGGCATCTCGATGGTGCACTCGATGCTCTCGGGCACCGCGAGCATGGACTTTGGCGGCAAGCGCGCCGCCGCGACGGCGGCCGGCATGTTCGACGGCATGCAGTACGTGGGCCAGTCCTTCGTCGGCTGGGGCATGGGCAAGATGCTCGACGTCTACGGCTGGAGCGTGTGGGGTCCGAGCATGATGGTGTTCTCGGGACTGGGCGCCGTGCTCATGGTGATGCTGTGGAACGCGCGACCGGGCCGGAGCGGAGAGCACTGAGCGGCAGTATCCTCAACGCCCGTTGCGCCGGCGCTCGGCTGTTCGATCAGTCGAGGACGACCACGCGCCGGGTCATGACGACTGCCCCGCTCGCGGCTCGGAGCAGGTAGACCCCCGCCCGCAGCCGGCGGGCCTCCCCGAACCGAACGCTGCGCTCGCCGGCGTTGCCGGCCTCCAGGACCTGGCGCTCCACTTCTCGGCCGGTGATGTCGAACAGGCGAACCTCAGCTCGCACGGACGCCGGGATCGCGAGCGTACACGCGACACGGCCTCCTACGCTCGGGTTGACGAGCCGGCCCGCGAACGCGAACTCGACGGCGAGTGGATCGAGCCACGTCTCTCCCAAGAAGTTCTCCGACTCCTCCGGCTCGACGATGCCGAGTCGGTAGCCGTAACGCGACGCGTCCAGGACGGCGCGGTCGTCATACGTGAGGTAGCCGTTCCCATCGGCGAGCAGATCGCCGACGAACACCCAGTCCGTGGATTCCGTGCAGCGGTAGACGCGCGCGGCGAGGTTGGGATTCCCACCCGAGAACCAGATGACGCGCGCCAACCCATGTTCGCGGAGCGACCGGAAGAAGGTGGCCAGCGTCGCGACCGGCCGGTCGGGCGAGATGGCGATGTAGCGGCTCACGTTGCCGTGAAGGTCCAGCGCGGCGAGCTTGTAGAAATGGCTTCCGGCGATGTCCGCGTAGCTGGTGTCGGAGGTCGTGACGACGAGGTTCGCGGAGGTCGGCACGAAGAACGCGTCAGCGCCGCGATGGATACGGTAGCCGCGCAGGTCGGCGACATTCCGTCCACGCCAGTGGAGCGTGTTCGCGCTCGGGCCGTACAGCACCGCCACCTGGGTCGGCGTGGGCGGCGCGAGGTTGTCCACGGAGTAGCCGCTGTCGGGGCTCGAGTTGTAGAACTTGAAGACGTCGTTGGTGAGGGCCTGGACGAAGTAAGCGGTGTAGGGGTTTCCGATGTCCGTGGAGTCCTGGAGTGTCGCGGCGGCGTAGGCGTAGCCGGACAGGAACGCTGCCGGAAGCTCGGCCAGGCTCTCCCAGAAGACGCCCGGATCCGCCGCAGCCTGTCCGAGCGCGCGGCTCGAGCTCCAGCCGTTCGAGGTGGCGACGTCCGCGGTGAGTCCAGACAGAGGCGCCCGGCGCCACACTCGATATCGGGTGATGCTCCGGTACCGGAACTTGTCGAAATCGCTGGCGCGCCAGCGCAGCATGACGCGGCCTCCCTGATCGTTCTCGACGTCGCGCACGGACAGGAGTCTCGGGCGCGGGTCGTCCAGGATCACTTGGAACGTGAAAGCGCTCTGGGAGGAGCCGACGAGCGTCGTGACGTGGATCGGTCCGGTTGTGGCCAGAGTGTCGAGCGTGGCCGCGATGGACGTGTCCGAGAGCACCGTGAAAGGCGCCGCGGTCGTGCCCCCGAACGAGATGCGATTTGTCGTGGCCAAGGCCCGGCCGCGGATCTCGATGGTCTCACCCGCGCGACCGGAATCCGGCAGGGCCTGCTCGATGATCGGCGCGTCGCCGACGAAGTACTCGCCACTACTCACCGCGGTCCCGGCTGCCGTCGTCACGCTGATCGGCCCGGTCACGGCCCCGGCCGGGACGATCGCGTGGATCGAACTCGACGACGAGGAGACGACCTGCGCCACGGCGCCGCCGATCGTCACTTCCAGCGGGTTCTCGAGCGAGAGCCCGAGGATCGTCACTTCGTCTCCGACCATTCCGCCCGCTGGCGTGAAGCCGAAGACTCGTGGCGGACCTCCTGGGGCGGGACGGGAGAGGAACCAGACGTCATCGCGGAAGATGGTTCCGTTCCAACCGCCATAGGTGATCATCGAAGCGCTGGCTTGGTGATAGACCGCGCGGTGCGACCAGCGAAGCGGCGGGACGGGGCCACTGGGGATGACCTGGCTCCAACTCGTTGGACTTGCGAGATCGAGCGTCCACAGGTCGCTGAGGCCGACCGAGCCGTTGTGTCCGTCGAACATCACCAGCTCGCTGGTGACCGGATCGAAAATCGCTGCCGAGAGGAATCGGGCCTGCGGCAGCGGGCCCGCGGGGTGCAGCTCGACCCAGCCCACGGGATTCGCCAGCGACAATGCCCAGACGTCGTTCTTCAAGCCGCCCGACTGGGTGCTCCCCGAGAAGATGACGAGACGATCGCTGCCCGCATCATAGACGCCGACCGCGGCCCATCGCGGAGCCGGTCCGATCCCGGGTGGCGTGAGCTGTTGCCAGGCGGGAGCACCGCTGAGATTCAGCGCCCACACGTCCGACCAGAAGCCTGTATCGGGACCACCCCCGAACAGGATCAACCGGTTTCGCGCCGCGTCATGCACCACCACGGGATAGCGTCGGGGCGCCGGCCCGGTTCCTGCGGCGATGAGCAATTGCCACGCGGCGGGATTCGCGAGGTCGAGAGCCCAGACCGCGCAATCGGGCATTACGAGGACCATCCGTCGTCCCACCGGGTCATAGACCGCCTGTACCCCGTCCGCTGACCCGGCAGGGGCAGTCATGTTGAGGTTCGTCCACTCGGCCGGGCCGACGAGTGACAGCGCCCACGTGCCCAGGTCGGCGTACTCGCCGCCCA
>JAHFBW010000067.1 GCA_023249845.1 Candidatus Eiseniibacteriota bacterium | reverse complement strand
CAAGTCCATTGCGTGGTCGCATTCGCCGACGCCCCCATCTACTCGCGCAACGCCGACGGCGACGTCGTGCTCGAGGCCGACGTTGCGCGCGAGGTGCTGGCGGATGTGGGGGTCGGGGCGTGAGCGCGGCCGACTATCAGGCGTTCGTCGACGCCAAGTCCCAGCTCGACGGCGGCTCCGGGTTCGAGCCCTCGTGGCTGCCAGACTGCCTGTTCGATTTCCAGCGCGCGCTCGTCGACTGGGCGTTGCGAAAAGGGCGCGCCGCGCTCATGGAGGAGTGCGGGCTCGGGAAGACCCTGCAGGAGCTCGTGTGGGCGCAGAACGTCGTGCGGCAGACGAACGGCCGCGTCCTCATCCTGACCCCGCTCGCGGTCGCGCACCAGTTCGTGCGCGAGGCCGAGAAGTTCGGGGTCGAGGTCGCGCGCTCGTCTGGCGAGCTCGGTGCCGCGCGCATACTCATCACGAACTACGAGCGGCTCCACCACTTCGACGCCGCGGACTTCGACGGCGTCGCGTGCGACGAGTCGTCGATCCTCAAGAGCTTCGACGGCACGACGCGCGCGGCGATCACCGAGTTCATGCGTACGCGACCGTACCGCCTCCTCGCGACGGCGACGCCCGCGCCGAACGACTTCATCGAACTCGGCACCTCGTCCGAGGCGCTCGGCCACCTCGGCTTCATGGACATGCTGTCGCGTTTCTTCAAAAACGCGCGGAACAACGCCTCGCTCGGTCGCGCGTGGGGCACCGCTGGCGGCGGGGCGCCTCAGTGGACGTTCAAGGGCCACGCCGAGCGTCCGTTCTGGCGCTGGGTCGCGTCGTGGGCTCGCGCGATCCGCAAGCCGAGCGACCTCGGGTTCGACGACGCGCGGTTCGCGCTGACCAACCTCGTCGAGCGCGTGCATGTCGTTGCCGCGACCAAGCCGCGCGATGGGTTCCTGTTCGCGATGCCGGCGCACGGGCTCTCCGAGGAGCGCGAGGAGCGCCGGCGCACGCTGCGCGAACGATGCGAGAAGGCGGCCTCGCTCGTCGCCGACACCGGGCAGCCGGCGGTGTGCTGGGCGCACCTCAACGACGAGGGGGACCTGCTCGAGAATCTCGTCCCCGGCGCGGTCCAGGTCTCCGGGCGCGACAGCGACGACGAGAAGGAGGAGAAGTTCCTCGCGTTCGGCTCCGGCCATGTGCGCGTGCTGGTGACGAAGCCGGTCATCGGCGCATGGGGCCTCAACTGGCAGCACTGCGCGCACGCGACGATGTTCGCGTCCCACAGCTTCGAGCAGTCCTACCAGTCGATCCGACGTATGCACCGCTTCGGGCAGACGCGCGACGTCGTGGTCGACCACGTGCTCTCCGACGGCGAGGGCAACGTGCTCGGCAACCTACGGCGCAAGGCCGAGCAGGCCGAGCGGATGTACGCCGAGCTCGTCTCCAACATGGCCGCTGAGTTGTCCATCGTCCGCGCCACCGAACCAACCCAACCCATGAAGGTGCCCGCATGGCTCTGAAGAACGCCGCGACCGCGAAGTCCAACGAGGGCGCCGTCCACGCCCAGGAGGTCACCGACCGCTACGCCGCGTATCACGGCGACTGCGTCGAGGTGATGCGCGGCCTCAAGGCCGAGAGCGTACACCTGTCCATCTACTCGCCGCCGTTCGCCGGGCTCTACCACTACTCGTCGAACCCGCGCGACATGAGCAACTGCCGCTCCTACGAGGAGTTCTTCGCTCACTTCGAGTTCGTCATCGGCGAGGTGCACCGGCTCACGAAGCCCGGGCGCATCACGGCGGTACACTGCGCCGACATCCCGAGCGGCAACACCGGCCGCGACAACATGATCGACCTCTCGGGCGACGTCATCCGCGCGCACGAGCGGGCCGGGTGGAAGTACGTCGCGCGCTACTGCGTCTGGAAAGACCCGTTCGTCGTCTACCTGCGCACGCTCGCGAAGTCGCTGAGGCACCGCACGTGCGTCGAGGATTCCTCGAGGTGTTCGGCCGCGGCCGCGGACTACCTGCTCGTCTTCCGTCGCAGCGGCGAGAACAAGGAGCCGATCCACCACCCGGTCGGGCTCACCGAGTACGTCGGCTCGAAACCCGTCCCCGAGGACCTCCTCAAGTTCCGCGGGTGGACCGGCAAGCAGACCGAGAACAAGTTCAGCCAGTGGGTCTGGCGCCAGTACGCCTCGGCGTTCTGGGACGACGTGCGCCTCGACCGCGTGCTCCCATTCCGTGACTCGAAGGACCCCGACGACGAGAAGCACGTCCATCCACTACAGCTCGACGTCATCGACCGCGCGCTCACGCTCTGGTCGAATCCGGGCGACGTCGTGTTCACGCCCTTCATGGGCGTCGGCTCGGAGGTCTACGGCGCGGTGATGAATGACCGCATGGGCGTCGGCGTCGAGCTGAAGGCGTCCTACTTCCGGCAGGCCGTCCAGAACCTCAAGAGCGCGGTCGAGGGCGGCGTCGATATCGGGGCGAGCCGAGCGCGGCCGACGGAGCGGTCGCTGTTCGAGTCGATGGAGTCGGAGTCGTAGTGCGCATCGGCTCCGTCTACTCCGGCATCGGCGGGCTCGACTGCGGGGTCATGGCCGCGGCGGGTGGGCGCGTCGTGTGGCACGTCGAGTCGGCCGCGTTCCCGCGCCGGCGTCGCCGCTCGAGCCGCAATTGAGCCTCGCGCTCGCCTAAGCACACCACGCCGCGCGCTGTCAACCGGGAAGGCGACGGGTGCAGATGTTGACAGACTGACGACCGATTGCTACCGCTAGGTACATGACAATCGCCGAGCGGATCAAGGAGGCTAGGCGCGTGGCCGGGATCACGCAGCAGCAGTTGGCCGTTCGCGCGGGCGTGTCGGTCACTGCCGTCGCGAGGTGGGAGACGGGTGCGAATCCGAGCTCGCTCGCCCGTGCCGCGCTCGACCGCGCGCTTCCAGGGCTCGCGCTCTCAGAGGACGTTACCGCGAAGGTCGGGTGACCGCGGTGTGGGTTCGACTTGACGATCAGGTTGCGACGCACCCCAAGACACTGGCGGCCGGAAACGAGGCGTTCGGGGCGTGGGTTCGGCTGCTCGCGCTATCGTGTGCGCAGCTCACGGACGGCTTCATCGCTGAGCCCGTTGGGCTGGCCGTTACGTCGCGCCGGGTGATTCAAAGGCTGGTTTCCGTTCGCTTTTTGGACCTTGCCGAGGGCGGATGGATGATCCACGACTTCGATCACTGGAACCCGCCAGCCTCTCTCGTGCGAGCGAAACGGGAGGCCGATCGACTCCGAAAGGCAGCCGGGCGAGCGAACCAGGGCAGGTCTAGCAACGGGCGAATTTCGGGCGCGTCGTCCGAATGGAGTCCGGCGATTGTCCGCGCGGACGTCCAGCCGGATTCCGCGCGCCGTCCACCGGTCCCGTCCCCGTCCCCGTCCCCGTCCCCTCTTTCTCCCGCGCCGGCCCCCGGCCGCGCGTCTCGTCTCCCACCCCCCCCAAATCAAAAATCCACCAAACCCCACCCACAAGTCCTCGCCGCCACCTGCCGGGCTACGCAAGGCCCTGCACCGGGCAGCGAAGCCCAGGCGCCCGCACACGACGCGCTTGGTCGGTCGGAGCAACCCGAACCAGACCCGCCGCCCGCGCCTCGCATGGTGGGTGGGGTGCTTTGAATTTTCGATCGTCAACCGGAGGAGGAACCAGACCATGAGCGAATCCGAGAAGCACCGAATCGTGTTCGTCGAGCTGACCAGGTTGCAGTCCCAGCTCGGCGGGATCGACCTGCACGCGCTCACCAAGACGATCGTCGCCGCGATCCCATCGACCGGACTCGCATACGGTCACGACCTCGGCGACCTCACGCGCGAGGCCATCGAATCGCTCGTACTCGTCCAGGCGCGCGAGCAGATCCGCGATCCGTTCGCGTACGTGCTCGGCGCGTTCCGCAAGATCGTGCGTCGACCCGCGAAGACCGAATCCGCACCCACCCCCACCGGCGAGGACGACGAGGACCGAGCCATGCGCGCGACCATGGCGCAGACGCTCGCGGGCAAGACACCGCAAGAACTCGCCGATCGCGACGCACGCATCGAGGCGATCGAGCACTGGCGACGCAATCGAGCTCGAGGTGCGCCCACGCCGTGGTGGGCACTTCGCAGTCAGCCACCGCCCGGGACCGAGCACATCGAACGCGAACGCCTACAGCTTCGCGCGCCCGACTTCGGTGCACGTCCCGGATGGGCCAAGCCACGACGCTGCGACCGACGCGACGACGACACCGCGGTCAGCATCGGGTCCGTGCTCGACGACGTGGTCGACGATTCGATCAGCGACGTGCGCGCAGACGAGGTGCCGTGATGGCGAAAAAAAACGCACCGGCTCGGACATGCATCAGTCTGACGGACGACGAAAAGGCGCGTGCCGCTCGCTTGGCCGAGCATTACGGGCTGCGCGGGCTTACTGCGATCGTGCGGTTTCTCGTGAAGAAAGAAGAACGATCGATGGAAGTCGAAAGCCGCGCGGGGTCGTGATGACTCGCCGCGGTCCTCGACTCGGCCCCGAGCGCACGCTCATGGCCACGCTGCCCGACGGTCGCGAGGTGCTCTCGTGCGGGCATCGCAACCCACCACCGCTCGGAGGGCACCACACCCGCAGCGCCGTGCGTCGCTGCGCGTTCTGCGACCGCGACCCGCGTTCGCTCTACCACGCCGAACGGTACGCGATGCGGCGCGCACGTCGGTTGCTGCTCGACTCGCGCGCGGGAGGACAGCCGTGAAGCGCCAGCCACGCGACGACGTCTCCGGTCGCGACGCCGACGGAAACGAATACATCCTGACCGGCACGCGCGCCGAGAACGAAGCCGAGCTCGCAGCCGGCGCCGGACTCCACATCGACCGCCACGGTCGCTCGATCGAAATCGTGGGACTCGTACCAGCAACGCCAACGCACGGGGAGAACATCATGACCAAGAGCAACGGAACCAAGAGCAAGCGCGCGAAGCAGACCGCGATCCCTGGCACCGAAGAGGCCGAGTGAACGGGCCGGTGGCGGGTGCGTGCGTTCGCCCTGATGTCGCTAGCGCTTCGACCGCGCCCAAGCGCTCGGGCGTCAGCCACGCGGTCGTAGGCTCCGACCAGAGCACGGAGATTCGCACCACGATGCAACAGGGCAACCTCGGCGCGGAGTCGTCGCCATGAGCGCGGCGGTCGACATCAGTCCGGCTGCATTCCCGAACGTCGCCGTGAAGTTCGACGCGATCGGGATGCCATCGACGAAGGGGAGCGCGCGCGGTTTCGTCGTTGCTGGCAAGGGAGGTCGCGGTCCTCGCGCGATCATCACGAACGACGCGGGGCCGAAGGCGAAGGCGTGGGCGGCGATCGTGTCGGATGCAGCGACCACTGCGATGGGCAGCGGGACGCCGCTCACTGGGCCGCTCGATGTCACGGTGACGTTTTGGTTGCCGCGCCCAAAGTCACACTCGACGGCGAAGGGGCTGCGTGCGGACGCACCGAAGTGGGTGGCGAAGAGGCCGGACGCCGACAAGCTCGCGAGATGTTTTCTCGATGCGCTCACCGGGATCGTGTTCGGCGACGATGCGCAGATCGCGCGGCTGCTGGTCGAAAAGAAGTACACCGCCCACCGCGTGGGAGCGTCGTGTACGGTCCTGATGTACGGGGAATAACGGGCCCGTTTGCGACGAAGGCGCGTTTCGGGTAGCGTGTCCGAACGAAGATGGAAACGACCAAGCTGCCGCCGCAGACGCAGGACGCAGAAGACGCCTCGGGTGACGTCGCCCAACTGGCGAGCCGGGCGGGCAAGCGAGTCGTCGCGCTCGAGATGCTCGCGGCCGGCAACTCGCAACAGGAAGTCGCGGATCACCTCGGCGTGTCGAAGTCGACGGTGTGGCGCTGGTTGCAGGACGACGAGTTCGGCGAGCAGCTCCACAAGATGACCCGTGCGTCGGTGAGCCTGGCGCGTCGGCAGATCGAGGCGCTCATCCCGCGTGCGATTCGATACCTCGCGCGTGCGGTCGGGAGCAAGAGCGTGCCTGCCGCGATCCGGTTGCAGGCAGCGCGCGACATCCTCGACCGCGCCGGGCTGATGCCGCCCGCTGCCGAGAAGCCTGGGGACGTCGACGACCGGAGCGTGACGGCCGCGGAGTTCGCGGCGTTCCTCGATGCAGAGTTCGAGCGTCGCGATGCCGCGCGCGATGCTGCGCGCAAGACGACGGCGGAATCGCGGTGTGGCACGGAGGCGGCGTCGAGCGAGTGAAACGAAGCGGGCGACGATGCTCGCGCGAAGGAGGACACGGACGATGGAATCCCGCACGCTCGACCACATCCAAGCCGACTATCGCCTGGTGCTCGTCGAGCTCGGTAGCCTCGCCGATTCGTACGAACGCGAGTCGGCGC
The DNA here is from genome assembly GCA_023249845.1 of Candidatus Eiseniibacteriota bacterium. Lineage (GTDB taxonomy): Bacteria > Eisenbacteria > RBG-16-71-46 > RBG-16-71-46 > RBG-16-71-46 > JAIOPA01. Next base: position 6,899 of record JAHFBW010000067.1, on the reverse strand, counting down.
CACGTCGACAGAAGCTTCGCGACCTCGAGGTCGAACGTGACGCAGTCCTTGAGGCCGAGAAGGCGAAAAGCCCCGAGGCGTTGGCGGCGAGGATGGCGGCGGATACGCAGGGGATCGACGACCGGCTCGGCGTGGTCGAGCACCAGCATCAGGAAGGGCGCGATGCGCTGGTGTCACTGGCGCGCGACGTCGCCGATCTGAAGTCGGGCGATGCGAACACGGCCACGGCGATCGGTCTGCTCGGCGAGGCCGTTGCGGACATCAAGCGCGCGCTGATGGGGGCGACCGGCGCAGGCGTCAAGTCGCCATCGCCATCAGACGGTCGCTCGTTGGGGCGTGAGCAGTCGGATGCGCTGATGCGACAGGCAGCCGCGGAGCTCGCGAGGTGACTGCAGGCTCGCTCCCCGTTCGGTTCCGCGCGCCAGCGAAGAGCGATGTCCCGTTCGTGGTCGATTCGTGGGTGAAGTCGGCGCGCGCGACGCCTGCGCATGCGCCGATGTGGAGCGACGTGTACGCGCGCACGTACGTTCCGATCGTCGACGCGCTGGTGAGGTCCGCGTTCATTCTCGTCGCGTACTACGAGACGGACCGCGATCACCTGTGCGGCTGGATCGCATGGGACGACGCGCCATCGAGCGGGTTCGTGCTGCACTACGTGTACGTCAAGGATGACCTGCGCCGGGACGGGCTGGCCACGATGATGGTGAAGCACGTGCGGCCGAACTTCGGTGACGAGATCACAACGGTCTCGATGGCGTGCACGCCCCGAACGCCCGGCGCTCCGACGTGGCCGCAGATAGTCGATAGGTGGAAACTGCGTTACTCACCGTACTCGATTATGCGGGTGCGCGAGGCGATGGGGATGGAAGCGCTCGGCAACGCAGCCGAGCGATGAAGGGGACGGCACCATGGCGACGAAGATCACAAACATCGGCTTTCGCATCTCGGTCCGAATCGGGGGCGAGGAAAAGACAACTGTGCGCGAGGCGATGCACTCGATCCGAGCTGTGTCGCCAGGTGAGGCAGGCCACGGGATGCCGGCTGGCGTGCTCATCGCCGACAGCGTGTTCGTGCCGTGGGAGAACGTGCCATACGTCGTGCTCGAGCCGGTCGAAGACGCGCATCAGCCAAGCGGCAACGCGCCGACGCGCGCGGGCAAGCGCCAGGAAGTGGGGGCGTGATGAGCGGCGAGAGGAAGTGGCCCACTTCACCGGTCGACGCTCTGGTACGGGCCGCTCAGGAGCTGAAGGCGCAGGAACGTTTCATTGCGGCGGCTGAACTGGTGTCTGATGCGCAGCCGACCCAGCCGAAATCGCAGATGCCCGGCCAGCGATTCGCCTACTTCGCAACGTGGAACGGCGCGGTCGATCGCGCACGCGAGTGGCGCGACCTCGGCGATCGCGGCGTGATGGAGATCCGCAACGTGCCCGGCGGGTGGATCACCGAAGGCGGCGAGCCGCGTCACTACCGGCTCGCGCGATGGGACGCTCCGGCAGGACCGGCCGCGCGGGCGGTGGTGGTGCCGTAGGCGAGCGCATGCCCCTGATTCTCTCCCCCGAATACGATCGCCTGCTGCGCGCCTGCTGGCACGAGCGCGGCGGCTTGTGGTCGCGCGATGGGTGCCGGCCGATGACGTTGCGCGAGGCGCTGGCCATCGAAGACGCGGAGGAGACGGCGCGCAACGAACTGGAGCGACGGCGCCGTCAGGCTGGCGAGGTCATCCCGCCGCAGGTCGACACGACCATCGAGATCACGGCGCTGGAGGATGGGACGATCGTCAGCCCATCGCCATCCGAGGAGTGGGTCAGGAGGACGCGATGGGAGAACAAGAGGCGATTTGGTGTGGAATGACGGCGGTCCGCAGTAGCCTCAACGGCCACGTTCATGCCGCGGTGGTGCCTGCCGAGATGGCCACGCGCGCCGCTCGCGAGTCCGCCGCGATCCTCGAGGCAACGTTCGCCTGGCACGAGCGTCGGCCGGAGCGTTGCCGGTACGTGGCGGCGTGGGTGTCGGTGTTTGCGTGAGCGCGCGCAAGAAGCGGGCGCCGCGATCGAAGCAAGTCAACATCCGGTTGAACGACGTCGAGGCCGACCGGCTGGACGGCCTGAAGACCTTTCACGGCGTCAGCGCCTCGGACGTGCTGCGGATGATCGTGAAGGCAGAGTACGACCGCGTCCGCTGTGATCTGCGCCTACGTCGGGCGGCGGCGAAGGGCAGGCGTCGATGTGCCTGATGACCGAGGAGGAGATCGCGCGCCACTGCGCTGAATACGATGCGTTGCCAGCGCTGAGCAAGTTCGCCGCTGGGATGAGCAGTCTCGGATCATGGATCGAGGCGTCGTTCGTCCGCGCGAATTGGGACGCCGACGAGGCGCCGGAATCTAACGTGGTGCGCGTGGCCAATCTGCTGCGCCCGCATCTGCCGCCGTGGGCTGGTGAGGGCTGGTGGTTGCCGGACGGTGTAGACTTGGCGGAAGCGATGGTCGGAGCCCACGAGCATCGGCTGCAACGCTTCGGCTGGTGGCGAAAGATCCCGCAGCATGGGAAGGTCCGGCCATGAGCATCGAGGTGTCTTGCGCCGGAGACCTCCGCCGATGCCGGACGTGTGGCGAGCTCTGCGTCTACATCGGCCCGTGGCGGTCATTCGGTCGTGGCGATGACGACGAGGGCCGCGAGATGCGGCGGCATTGCGCCTGCCATCGCGCGCGAGGCGAGACGTTGCCGGTTGGATTCGTGCTGGCGCATACCATCGCGGACGACAGGGTGCTGTGATGCGGTTCGCAGACGTACGCTTCGATGACCCGAGCATCTTCGCGGTCGACCGCGCCCCGCCGAGCGCGAAGGAACGCCGCCGCGCGAAGCGAGCGTACAGCCGCGCTGTGATGCGATGCCTGCCGCGGGAAGAAGCATTCAAGCGCGCGGTGAGCAAGCTCTGTCAACCGAATGTCATCGAACGGATGGTTTACACGAGCAATCCAATGATGATGGCGCTGCTCGCCAAGCCTACCGACTGCATCAACCGCCGCCGCCGCACCCACCGCCCACTCCGCTGGCAGGAGCGCCGCGCCAAGCTGGGGACATTCGGCGGCGCGTAGGTCGTGCGCATCACCCGCTCGATGCTCGCCGGATACGGGCAATCGCTGGACCGGCGCGAGAAACTGCGGGCGATGGCTTTCCCTGCGCAACGCGCGTTCCTCGACGATCGCGCGCTCTTCAAAGCCGAGTTGTGCACGCGGCGCGCGGGCAAGAGCTTCGGGATCGGGATCGACATTGCGGAGACGCACGAGCGCTACCCGGGCGACTCGTCGATTTACATCGGCCTCACCCGCGAGACGGCGCGGCTCGTCATGTGGAAGGACATCCTCGACGAGATCGATGCGCGGGTGGGAATCGGCTGGCAGCTCAACCGGCAGGAGCAGAGTTACACGCACCCAAACGGCGCGGTGACGTACTTCCGCGGGCTCGACTCGAGCCCCAAGGAAATGCAGAAGACGCTCGGCCAGAAGATTCGGCGCATCTGGATCGACGAGGCGCAGGGGTTTACGATCGATTTGAGGCAACTCGTCTATCAGAAGTTGAAGCCTGCGCTCGCCGACCTGCGCGGGCAACTATCGCTGCATGGGACACCGGGCGACTTCATCGGCCCGCAGTTCGCGCCCGATGGGTTCACGCCGGGCCGGCACCTGTTCTTCGCGGTGACGAAGCAAGAGGGCCTGTTCCCGAGTGAATCGCGCGAGGGCGGGTGGAGCGTGACGAGACGGTCGACGCTCGACAACCCGCACATGCGCGTCCAGTTTCTCGAGCAGATCGCCGAGATCGAACGCGACCGCCCGTTGTTCAAGGAGACGCCGCAGTTCGTGCGCGACTACCTCGGGCAGTGGGCGGTCGCGAGCAACCGGCTGGTGTACCGTTACGGTGCGGTGCGGAACGGCATCGAGGAGAGCGCGGTGCCGATGTCGCGCATCAAGGCGTGGGTGATCGGCGTCGACTTCGGCTACGACGATCCGACCGCGTTCGCGGTGGGCGGGTGGGCGGACTACGATCCGACGCTCTACATCGTGCGCGCGTACAAGCGGCCGCGGATGACGCTGACCGCGGTCGCCGACGAGTTGCGGCTGTTACAGGCGGACTTCCCTGGTGCGCGCATCGTGGTGGACGGTGCGGTGAAGCAGGCCGTCGAGGAGCTCAAGATGCGCGAGCGCCTACCGCTCATCACGGCGCAGAAGGCGGGCAAACACGAGTTCATTCAGATGATGAACAGCGACCTGATCGAGGGGAAGGTCAAGGTCGTCGCTGACGCGTGCGTGGCGCTGACCGACGAGTACCAGGCGCTCGTGTGGGACGACCGGACGATGGTGCCGAAGGAGCTGGCGTCGTGCGACAACCATTTGTGTGACGGGGCGCTGTATTTGTGGCGCGACGCCCGGAACTTCATCGTGCGCGAGGCGCCGAAGCGAAAGACGATCGAGGACGAGATGGCCGCGATCGTCGCCCGCGAGGATCGCGAGGGGCGCGCGGCATCGGTTGGCGAGGACGATGGCGACGGCGACGGCGAGGTGTGGGAGGACGCGTAAGTCGCCAATGCTTGCGCCCGGCACAAGCCAAGCGCAAGCTTCCGCCATGGCTCTCCAGTATTCAGTCGCGGTCCGGAACGCCAAACTGGATGCGATCGAGACGCAGGTCGGCACGTCGGCAATCCTCAAGCTGCGCACGGGTGCGGCCCCAGTCGATTGCGCGACCGCCGACAGCGGGACGGTGATCGCTACGTTGAACCTGCCGGCCGACTGGATGGCGGCGGCGTCCTCGGGCTCCAAGGCCAAGAGCGGCACCTGGCAGGATACGAACGCGGACGCATCCGGCACGGTCGGGCATTTCCGGGTCTACGACTCTGGCGGGACCGTCTGCGGGATGCAGGGCACGGTGACGCTGACTGGTGCGGGTGGTGACATGACGCTCGACAACACGAACGTGCAGGGCGGGGCGAACGGGCAGTCGGTCACGATCACGAGCTTCTCGATCACCGAGGGCAACGCGTAGGAGGCCGGCCGTGCTCCTCCTGACGTCGACATCCGACATCCTGCAGGTCATCACCGCGACGCCGGTGTCGACGATCATGGTCCACGCCTCGTGGGTGGACAACGCCTCTGGCGTGATCACGCCAGGCAGGACGAACACGCGCATCACGGCTGGATCCCCCACGACCACGGACATCGTCGCGGCCCCAGCAGCGAGCACGCAGCGGAACGTGAAGATGCTCTCGATCCGCAACAGCCACGCGACATCGTCCGAACTGCTCACGGTGCAGCACACCGACGGGACGACCGTCGTGGAACTGATCAAGCTGACGCTGCTCGCGGGCTACGAGCTCTCGTACAACGAGAACAGCGGATGGTTCCTGATCGATGCGAGCGGCGGACGTGTGTTGACGCCGCTCTCTGGTCGGTTCCTCGGGACCACCGTGCTCACGAGCGCGAGCGGCAACTTCACGACGAGCCCGAGCACCAACACGATCCGCATCCGTGGCGTCGCTGGCGGAGGTGGGGGCGGCGGGTGCACCTCGGTCGCCGCTGCGGCGAGCGCGGCAGGGGGCGGCGGTGGAGGCGGCTACATCGAGAAGACGGTCGCGGTCTCGCCGAACACGGCCTATGCCTACGTGTGCGGCGCCGCTGGGACCGGGGCCTCGGGTGCGGCCGGCAACAACGGCGGGGACAGCACGTTCATCGTTGGCGCCACCACGTACACGGCGAAGGCCGGATCCGGTGCGGTCGTTGCCACGGCCGTGACAACGCCATCGGCGTACAAGGGTGGCACCGGCGGAACGGTCTCGACGAACGGTGACCTGAACTCATCGGGCTACCCGGGCGAGGATGGCACGGTCGCTGTCATCGCGACGCCGGTTGGTGCTAGCGGAGGTGGCGGCAGCACGCCGTTCGGCGCAGGCGGCGTACCGATCGCTGCGGTGGGCAACGGCGTCGCCGCCATCGGATTCGGCGGAGGTGGCGGTGGTGCGATGACGGGCGCGTCCGCCGTGCGCACGGGCGGCAACGCTAGTGCTGGCTGTTGGGTGGTAGACGAGCTCTCGTGACCGCCGCGCTGATTGGGACGTTCGATCCGCAACTGCGGCGACGTGAATTGTTCGACAGCGCCGCGCTCAACGCGGCTTGGTTCGATGCCGACCTCATCGACACCACCGCCGATCTGAGTGTTACGAACGCGGCATCGACGCTCTCATCGGCAGGCGCCGTCGCCATCGCTGGAACGTCGAGCAGCACCAATGCAGCCAGCACCCTCGCGGCGGCCGGTACAGCGGCCATAGCGGGCACGCTCGCCAGCACGCTGGCCGACGCCTCAGCCACTGCGGCTGGAACGGTCGCGATCGCTGGAGCGGCTGCTCCGACCACCGCCGCATCAACGTCGACAGCCACGGGCACGGTCGCGATCGTGGGCGCTGCGTCCGACATGCTCGCGGATGCGACCTTGATGGCGGTCGGTACCGTCGATCTGACTGGCACAGCGGACATCACCACGGCATCCAGCATGGTGTCGGCCACCGGCGCGGTCGCTGTTTCTGGTGCGGATACGAGCGTCGAGGACGATGCCTCTGGTGTCGCGGTTGGCGTCGTCATGGTCTCCGGCATCGAGGCTACGGTCGATGTGGACGCTACGCTGGTAGCCGACGGCTTCATTGGCCTTCCTCATCTTGTTGGTGTGGCTGATATCACCACAGCCGACGCAATGATGTCGGCGGCTGGGGCCGTCGCGATTGCCGGGAATGCAAACGTCGTCACCGACGACTCGCGATCGAGGGGAGCGTCTGCTGGGCCGACGGGGACGCTCGAGATCGCCAGCGCGTTCACTGGGTTCGGCAACCTGATCGCGCCACGGCCACATGCCGTCGGG
>JAHFBW010000343.1 GCA_023249845.1 Candidatus Eiseniibacteriota bacterium | reverse complement strand
GGCGGCGCCGGATTCCCGACCGGCATGAAGTGGAGCTTCGTCCCCAAGGCGTCGCCCAAGCCCCGCTACATCGTCTGCAACGCCGACGAATCCGAGCCGGGCACGTTCAAGGACCGCGAGCTGATGGAGAAGAATCCGCACCTGCTGCTCGAGGGCATGATCCTCGCCGGGTACGCGATCGGTTCCAACCTCGGCTATCTCTACCTGCGCGGCGAGTTCGAGTACATCCAGCGCATCCTCGACAAGGCGATCGCCGAGGCCCGCGTCGCAGGCATCCTGGGCGACAACGTGATGGGCTCGGGATACAAGTTCCAGATTCATACCCACCTGGGTGCCGGCGCCTACATCTGCGGCGAGGAGACGGCGCTGCTGTCGTCGCTCGAAGGCTACCGCGGCCAGCCGCGCTTGAAGCCGCCGTTCCCCGCCGTCGAGGGCCTGTACGCCTGCCCGACCGTGGTCAACAACACCGAGACGCTCATGGCGGTGCCGCACATCCTCATGAACGGGGGAGCGTGGTATCGGCAATGGGGTACTGAAAAATCCGCGGGCACGAAGGTGTTCAGCGTCTCGGGCCCTGTGAAGAAGCCCGGCAACTATGAAGTGCCGCTGGGCTATTCGATGAAGGCGCTGATCGAGAACGACTGCGGCGGCATGCGCCCCGGCTTCAAGTTGAAGGCCGTCATTCCGGGCGGTTCGTCGGTGCCGCTCCTGCCGGCGGCCGATCTCGACACGCCGCTCGACTACGAGAGCATGAACGCCAAGGGCACGTTCCTCGGCTCCGGCGGCGTCATCGTCATCGACGACCGCACCTGCATCGTGGACGCCCTGTGGAACATCACGCGCTTCTACGAGCACGAGTCATGCGGCAAGTGCACGCCGTGTCGCGAGGGCACGTACTGGATGGCGGAGGTGCTCGTGCGGCTCGAGAACGGCGCTGGCAAGGACACCGACATCGACCTGCTCGCCGACGTGGCGGACAACATCCTGGGCAAGAGCTTCTGTGCGCTCGGGGATGCTGCGGCGATGCCGGTCCAGGGGGCGCTCAAGCACTTCCGGGCGGAGTTCGAGTACCACGTGAAGCACAAGGCGTGCATGGTGAACCGGCGCCGCGAGGCCGTCGCCGAGGTGGAGCGGTGAGCGATACGGTGAGGGTGACCATCGACGGTCGCGTGGTCGATGTGCCGGCAGGCACGCTCGTGACCGATGCCGCGCGCGCAGCCGAGGTGCACGTGCCGATCTTCTGCTCGCACCAGAAGCTGCCACCGCTCGGCGCCTGCCGCATCTGCGTGGTCGAGATCGGCGTCCCCAAGCTCGGACCCGACCGCAAACCGGTGATGGGGCCTGACGGCGTTCCGGAAATCGCATGGAATCCCAAGGTGCAGACGGGCTGCACGACGACGGTGACGCCCGACATGCACGTGCGCACGGCCTCGAGCGTGGCGACCAAGGCGCGCAAGGGCGTGATGGAGTTCCTGCTCGTCAATCACCCGCTCGACTGCCCGGTGTGCGACGAGGGCGGCGAGTGCCAGTTGCAGGATCTCGCCTTCGCGTTCGGCGCCGACTTCTCGCGCATGGACGAGGCCAAGCGCACGTTCGACAGCGAGGACCTCGGCCCCATCGTCAAGAAGGAGGCCAACCGCTGCATCGTGTGCATGCGCTGCGTGCGCTACTGCGACGAGGTGATGGGCGAGAACGCGCTCACCGCGCACCAGCGCGGCGTGTACACCGAGATCTCGTCGTTCGACCGCCAGCCGCTGGCGTGCGAGCAGTGCGGCAACTGCGTCGAGGTGTGCCCGGTCGGCGCGCTCACCGCGCTGCCGTACCGCTTCAAGGCGCGGCCATGGGACCTGCGCCAGCACATCACCATCTGCGAATGGTGCTCGAACGGCTGCTCGGTACGTCTCGGCGTGCGCGGCATGGAGATCCTGCGCGCGCGCGGCACGGAGCACCGCGGCGTGAACCAGGAGTACCTGTGCGTGCGCGGCCGCTTCGGCCACGACTGGGTCAACGCCGCCGACCGGCTCACGCGGCCGCTCGTGCGCACCGGCGCGGCGCTGCAGCCGGCGTCGTACGACGAGGCGGTGGCTTACGCCGCCGCGCGCCTGCGCGACCTGGCGGCCACGCACGGGCCCGAGTCGATCGCGTTCGTGGGTGGTGAGAAGTTGAACCTCGAGGAGCAGTACCTCTACCAGAAGCTCGCGCGCGCCGTGCTCGGCACCGCAAATGTCGACGCGCGCACCCGCCCGCCCGCGGCGGTCGCGGGCGACGCGCTGCTGCGCGCCACCGGCGGCGGGCGGCCGGGGCTCACGTTCGACGCGTTGTACGCAGCGGATGAGGTGCTGGTGTTATTCGAAGACCTGCAGGGCGAGGCGCCGCTGGCGCAGGCCGCGGTGGTGCGTGGCTTCCGCCAGCGCGGACTGCACGTCACCGTGGCGCACGCGCGCCGCGTGAAGCTCGCACGCGCGCGGTTCAAGGGCGACTGGCTCGCGCTCAAACCCGGCGCGGAACTGGCGCTGACGCTGGCGCTCACGCGCGCGGCGCTCGATCTCGGCGTGCCTACGGGAGCGCCGCCGGAGGTGGCGAAGGCTCTCACTTCGCTGCAGGCGTCGCTCGCGGCGTGGACAGCGGAACGCACCGAAGCCGAGACCGGCGTGAGCGGCGCCGCTGTCGCCGCCGCCGCGCAGCGCATGCGTGGCGCGGCGAACAGAGCGCTGCTGTTCGGCCGCGGCGTCTTCGAGCACCCGCAGGCGCCCGCACTGCTGCAGGCTATCGAGAACCTGGCGTGGGCGCTCGGCGCCATCACCGCCGACACGTCGAGCGTCATGGCGTTCGGGCCGCACCACGACAGCGCCGGCGCGCTGGAGATGGGGCTCGCGCCCGATACGTTGCCGGGCTACGCGGGCGCAGGCGACGCCATTGCCGGTGCGGCCATGGCGAAGGCGTGCCGTCAGGCGGCGCTGCCCGGCGCGGGGCTGAGCGCGCGCCAGGCCATCGCGGCCGCGGCCGAGGGGCGGGTGCGCGCGCTGTGGATCGCGTCCGACGACCTGCTCGCCAGCGCCCCGGACCGCGCCCTCGTCGAGCAGGCGCTCGAGCGCTGCGAGCTGGTCATCGTGAGCGAGCTGTTCCTCACCCGCACCGCGGCGCGCGCGCACGTCGTGTTCCCGGTCGCGGCGTTCGCGGAGAAGGAGGGCAGCACGCTCAACAGCGAGCGCCGCCTGCAGCGCTCGAACCGCGCGCTGTCCCCGCGGCCCGGGGCCCGCGCGGACTGGGAGGTGTTCCAGGCGGTGGCGCAGGCGCTGGGCGCGGACTGGCGCTATCGCACGCCCGAGGATGTGTTCCGCGAGATCGCGCGCGTGGTGCCCGGCTTCCAGGGGCTGTCCTACGCGCTGCTGCTCCCCGATGGCGCGCGTCTCAG
>JAHFBW010000342.1 GCA_023249845.1 Candidatus Eiseniibacteriota bacterium | reverse complement strand
CGAGCTGACGCGGCGTCTGGACGAGGTGCTGGGCGAAGCGTAGCGAGCCCCAAAGTTCGCCCCACGGCCGCCGGGCGCACCCCGGACACTCCGCCATCCCGATTCCTCGACGAGCACCCCCTGCCGGGTGACTCGCGGAGGGAGCCGGGTCTTCTCCCTGCTCAGGTCTCGTGGCGCGGGACCCGGGGAGGAAACGTCCGATGACGTCCGGAATGTGGGTCGCCGTCCTCGCCGGAGGCGTGGTCGCCGCGTTCGCGCTGGGATGGTTCGTGCGCTCGCAGTTGGGCCGCGCGAGGCTCAGAAGCGCCGAGCAGCGAGCCCAGCAAGTGCTCGCGGATGCGAGGCGAGACGCGGACGCCGCCAAGCGCGACGCCGTGCTGGCCGGGCGCGAAGAGGCCCTGAGCCTGAAGCAGGAGGTCGAGCGCGAGATGCTGCTCGCCCGCAACACGCAGCTCGAGACCGAGCGCGCGTTCCAGCAGAAGGAGGCGGCGTTCAACCGGCGCGTCGAGTTGATCGACAAGAAGGACCGTGACTTGAAGAAGATCGAGAACGACGTCACCGCGCGCGAGCACGCGACGCAGGTGCGCCAGGGCGAGCTGGACACGCTCATCCAAGAGCAGAACACGAAGCTCGCGCGCGTCGCCGGACTGTCGCCGGAGCAGGCGCGCGAACAGCTCGTGGCGTCCATCGAGAACGAAGCGCGCGCCGAGGCCGTGCGCCGCACGGCCGAGATCCGCGACGCCGCGCAACGGAATGCCGAGCGCGAGGCGCGCAAGGTCATCGCGCTCGCGATCCAGCGTTACGCCGGCGACCACGCCAGCGAGACGAGCGTGTCCGTGGTGCAGCTTCCGAGCGACGACATGAAGGGCCGCATCATCGGGCGTGAAGGACGCAACATTCGCTCGTTCGAGGTCATCACCGGCGTGGACGTGATCATCGACGACACGCCCGAGGCCGTGATCCTGTCGGCATTTGATCCGGTCCGGCGCGAGATCGCGCGAATCTCCCTCGAGCGGCTCGTGGCCGACGGCCGCATCCACCCCGCGCGCATCGAGGAAGTGGTCGGGAAGGTGAAGGAGGAGGTCGAGCGCAAGATCCTCGAGCTGGGCGAGATGGCTTGCCTGGAGGTGGGAGCGCATGGCGTGAATCCCGAGCTCCAGAAGCTCATGGGCCGGCTCCACTATCGCACGAGCTACGGGCAGAACATTCTGCGCCACTCGGTCGAGGTGGCGCACCTGTGCGGCATGATGGCGGTGGAGATCGGCATGGACCAGAGCCTGGCGAAGCGTTGTGGCTTGCTGCACGACATCGGCAAGGCCATCGACCACGACCAGGAGGGCACGCACCCGGCGCTCGGCATGGAGGTCGCGGCGCGCTACGGCGAGCCGCAGCCGGTGCTCGAGGCGATCGGGTATCACCACGACGACTACGCGGGCGGCAGCCTGTGGCCCGTGCTCGTGAGCGCGGCCGACGCCATCAGCGGCGCGCGTCCCGGTGCGCGGCGCGAGAGCATCGAGGCCTACATCAAGCGGCTCGAGGCGCTGGAGCGCATCGCGAACTCGTTCCCGGGCGTGGAGAAGAGCTACGCCATCCAGGCCGGACGCGAGGTGCGTATCATGGTGGAGCACCATCGCGTGGACGACGCCCGCGCGCACGGTCTCGCGGCTGACATCGCGCGCCGCATCGAGAAGGAACTCCAGTACCCTGGCCAGATCCGCGTCACCGTGATCCGCGAGACGCGAGCCGTGGACTACGCGAAATGAAGCGCGACTTGCAAAGCCCGCCGCCGCACGATCGGAGGGAACCGTGACGAACCTGTTGTTCGTGGCAGACGTCATCGGCTCGCCCGGCCGCGACGTGCTAAAGGGGCTGCTGCCCGAGTTGAAGCGCCGGCACGACGTGCACCTCGTGATCTGCAACTGCGAGAACTCGGCCGCGGGCTTCGGTGTCACGAAGGAAGTGGCGCGCGACCTGTTCGACGCCGGCTGCGACGTGCTCACCGGTGGCAATCACCTGTGGGACAAGAAGGACTCTGTCGAGTACATCGGCGAGGAGCCGAGGCTCGTGCGCCCGGCGAACCTGCCCGAGGGAACCCCCGGCCGCGGCTGGCGCGTGCTGAAGGCGTCGAACGGCGTGCCGGTGGGCGTGCTGAACCTGATCGGTCGCGTGTTCATGAAGGAAGCCGACTGCCCGTTCCGCACCGCCGACGAAGCGCTGGCGCAACTCTCGAAGCAGGCACCGGTCGTGTTCGTGGACTTCCACGCCGAGACCACGGCGGAGAAGGTCGCGATGGGCTGGCACCTCGATGGCCGCGTCTCGGCGATGGTCGGCACGCACACGCACGTGCAAACCGCCGATGACCGCGTGCTGCCGCGCGGTACGGCGTTTCTTTCGGACGCCGGGATGACCGGAGGCTTCGACAGCGTCATCGGCATGGATCGCACGGCGGCGCTCCGGCGATTCCTCACACTGATGCCCGAGCGCCTGCAGCCCGCCTCGGGTGATCTCAGGCTGAACGCCGTGCTCGTGAACGTGGACGAGGCCACCGGCAAGGCGAGGCGCATTCAGCGGCTCCAGATCCCGTACGTGCGCGGTGCCGCGGCCGGCGCCAGCACGGGCGCGCGACTACTGACGGGCGAGGAGCCGGCGTCAGCGGTGCGCGTCGAGGCGCACATCCGCGCGCGGGTGCTGCTCGATGCCGGCGTGAAGCCGCGGCTGGCACTGGTGTCGGTCGGCGAGGATCCGGCGTCGCAGATCTACATGAAAAAGAAACAGCAGGCGTGCGAGGAGGCCGGCATCGCCGTCGAGCGCGTCCAGTTCCCGAGCGGTACCCCCACCGACGACGTGGTGAAGCGCGTGCGCCAGCTGGGCGCCGATCACAAGGTGCATGGCATCCTCGTGCAGCTGCCGCTCGCAGCACCCGCTCAGGGCGACGCGGTGCTGGAGGCGGTGCCGCCCGCCAAGGACGTGGACGGGTTCCATCCCGAGAACGCCGGCCGGCTGGCGCTTGGGCTCCCGTGCTTCATCCCCGCCACGCCGTTCGGCGTGCTGCGCCTGCTCCAGCACTACGAGGTCCCGCTCAAAGGTCGGCACGCGGTGGTGTTGGGCCGGAGCCACATCGTGGGCCGGCCGATGGCCACGCTGCTCTCGTCCAAGCCGCACGACATGACGGTGACCGTGGGGCACTCCGGCAGCGCGCCCGACGAACTGCGCGCGCTCGCGCGTGGCGCCGACCTGCTGGTGGCGGCGGTCGGCCGCCGGCACATGGTGATGGCCGATTGGGTGAAGCCCGGTGCCGTCGTCGTGGACGTCGGCATCCACCGCGAGCCCACGACGGACGGCACGAAGAGCCGGCTCACCGGCGACATCGACTTCGAATCCGTTCGCCACGTGGCGAGTGCCATCACGCCCGTGCCCGG
>JAHFBW010000066.1:9852-13451 GCA_023249845.1 Candidatus Eiseniibacteriota bacterium | reverse complement strand
CTCCAGTCGGAGTACCCAGCCGCGGCCGATGACGCCGAGCGCATGCGCCTATGGATCCGCGACCAGTACACCGGGCCCGGGGCGCGCTGGGTGCTGCTCGGCGGCACGGCTGCGCTGGTTCCGACGCGCTACGCCTATTCGCAGTTCTATGGCGGCGCGCTCATTCCCACGGATCTCTACTTCAGTTGTCTCGATGGCTCGTGGAATGCGGACGGCGACGCGCTCTGGGGAGAGGGGTATGCGAGTGCGAGCGATCCCGGCGACGATGCCGACCTCCTCCCGGAGGTGTGGGTGGGCCGCGCGCCCGTGACGACCGCGACGGAGGCGCAGGCCTTCGTCGTGCACAGCATGCAGGCGGCGCTCGAGCCGGCGCTGCCGCGCCCGCCGCGCGCGCTTCTCGCCGCGGAGGTGCTGTTCCCGCAGGTGTGGTCGCAGGGGGACCCGGTGGCCCTCGACGGGGCGCAACTCGCCGAGGAGCTGCTGCCGCGCTTGAATGCCGGTGGATTCGCGTCGCGTCGCCTCTACGAGAACCACCTCGATCCGCTATGGGCCGCCGGAAGTGAGCCGCTTGGGCGGCAGGCGTTCCTCGACGCGTTCGACGACGGCCATGATCTCGTGCTGGTCTTCGACGCCGAGACGCAGACCGAGCTCGGCATGGGCGGCTCGGAGGTCGCGAGCGTGCCCGACATCGTGGCGCTCACGAACACGGTCCCGCGCTCGCACGTCTACCTGTGGGGAGGCGAAGGGCCCCTGGGGCCCGACTCGCCGATCGGCCCCGCGTTCTTCCACGCGCCAGGCGGCTCGCCGGGCGGCGCGGTGACCGTGGTGGGGCTCACGCAGTTGGCGTTCCCCACGGCGCTCCGGGCGTATGCCGACGAGTACTTCCGGCTGCTCGTCGACGAGAACGTCAAGGCTCTGGGCGAGACGCTGGGCCGCTCGCGGCTTCCGTTCGTTCAGTTCTCGGCGTACGACGGCGTGAATCGCTGGACGCAGATGTCGCTCGCGATGTTCGGCGACCCGCAGCTGAGCCTGCCGCGGCGCGCCGCAAAGAACCTCGCGCTTTCCGCACCCTCGACCGTCGGCGTCGGGGGAGGCGGAATCCCGGTGCACGTCACGGAGGACGGCGTCGCGAGACAGGGCGTTGTGGTGACCGCCTACCGCGAGGCCGAGGGGATCACGACCGCGGCGACCGACGCACAGGGCGACGCGATCGTGCCGTTTGTCCCGCAAGGGCTCGGTGATGTCTCGCTCACCGCACGCCAGGACGGATCGCCCGCACAGGTCGCGAGTGTCGAAGTGGTGTCGACCACCGGAGCGCCCGAGCCTTCTGGAGTCGCACGGTTTGCGCTCGCGCCGCCACGGCCCAATCCCAGTTCGAGGGACGTGCTCTTCAGCTGGAGCGTGCCCGCCGACCTGGCGGGCTCTCGCTCGAGGTTCACGATCCAGGATCTCGCCGGGCGCATCGTTCGCACCTGGGAGCTGGGCGCGGGAGCGACGTCGGCCCGCCACATCACTTGGGACGGCCGCGACGCCAGGGGCGGCGAGTCGCCCCCCGGGCTCTACGTCGCGCGGCTCGTCGTGGGTGATCGGGTGCGCACGCGAGCCATGGTCCGGACGCGCTGAGCGCTCGCGGCTCGAGGTGCGTTCGTGCGTGATGGCGTAGCCGGCGAGCCGCCCGAGCGCCCGCGGGTAGTCGTCGTGCTCGTCGGTGCGGATCAGCCCGAGCCAGGTGCACATCCGCGACATGGCGCCGGCTGGTATCAGTGCGGGCCAGCGGGTCTCGCTGCTGCCGGGCTCGCGACGGATCGGGTTCTGGACGTACGCCGGCGCGAACGAGGCCGGGGGCGTCTCGCTCTCGGTCGTGGCCGTGGACGGAAGGCTCGTCCGGCGCATCGCTTCGCGGCGGTTGGAGCACGGTGCGCAGTCCTGGGAGCGGGCTCGGCGCTCGGCAGTCTCACCAGTCGTGCCCCCCCGGGCCCCAAACCGCTGCCTCACCACCGGGGAACCCCAGTCACGGCCGTGCCTCCCCGGCTCCCCCATGCGCGTCGTACCACCGCACCCACGTGTCCAGCCGATGCACAAGATGCGCCGGCTCTTCGAACCCGTGCGGCTCGCGGGGATACGCGTAGAACTTCACCTCGCAGCCCACGTCGCTCAGCGCGCGATACAGCGTCAGCCCGTTCAGGAAGTGCACGCGGTCGTCGCTCTGGCCGTGCAAGATCAGCGTCGGCGTCTTCATGTCCTTCGCATAGCGCACCGGGTTGGCGCGGTCGAAGTGTTCGGTATCGTGCCAGGGGTCACCCTTGTATTCCCACTGCGACGCCACACCGTGATTGATATCGCTGCTGGTGTAGCTGAACGAGGCATCGTTGACGCCCGCGCCGACGACGGCGGCGCGATAGCGCTGCACGTGCCCGATGGTCCAGGCGGTGATGTAGCCGCCCCACGACCAGCCGCCGAAGAACAGGCGCTGCGGGTCGGCCAGGCCGCGCTTGATCAGCGCGTCCACGCCGCTCTCGATGTCCATCTGCTCGATGGTGCCGAAGCGATCGCGATTGGCGGCGTAGAAGTCGAAGCCGTAGCCGGTGCCGCCTCTGTAGTTGGGCCGGAACACGGCGTACCCGCGCGACGCGAAGAACTGCACCTGCGAGCTGAAGCTCTGCTGGGTGACGTCGTCGGGTCCGCCGTGCGGGATCACGAACAGCGGTGTCGGCGTTCCATCGGCAACGCCCGCCGGGCGCGTGAGCAGGCCCTCGAGCTCCACGCCCTCGGGGCAGCGCCAGCGCACCACCTGCGTCTCGCCCAGCGCCCAGTCTGCGACTTGGGGATTGAGCTTCGAGACGACGCCCAACTTTCTCGACGCCAGGTCGTACTGCGTCACTTCCCCGGGCTCACGCGGCGTGGAAGACATGAACACCAGCTTCCGGCCGGCGGCGTCCGCGAGCACGGAGCCGGTGATCACTCGACCGGCGAACCCCACGTCTGTCGAGGCACCGCCGGCGAGCGGAAAGCGCATCAGCCGCGACTCCGTATGGGCCTTCACGCACGCGATCACATCGCGTCCGCCGCTGCCGAACCCCAATCCATCAAACGTGAGGTCCCGGCTCGGCGCGAGATCGCGCACCGCGCCGGTCGTCACGTCCCACACGAGGAGAGCGTTCACGTTCGAGAGCCCACCATTCAGCCCAGTCATGACCACCGACTTCGAGTCCGGCGTCCAGTGGAGCTCGGCGTACGATGTTCCGTACGAGTCGGTCTTGCGTGCGAGCGTGGCGATCACATGGCCGTCGCTGGCATCCAGCACGCGGGGCTGCGGAAAGTTGAAGACCTCGTAAGGGTCGCTGTTGCGCGTCGTGAGCACCGCGAAGCGTCGCCCGTCCGGTGACCACTCGAAGCTGCTCACGCTCATGCTATCGGCGCTCAGCGCGCGTGGCGTACCGCCCTGCACGGGCACGACCCACAACCGGTCGGGATGCCACTGCTCGTCCCACGCGAACGCGCCGCCGGCACGCCAGGCGGATTGCACCTCGGCGTCGGCGCGCGTGGGCGTTGCGATGAACGCGATGCTCTTGCTGTCGGGTGAGAACCGGAACGGGCCG
>JAHFBW010000066.1:0-9842 GCA_023249845.1 Candidatus Eiseniibacteriota bacterium | reverse complement strand
TCTGCCGCGTGCGCTTCCAGCCGCCCTTTGGGTCATCCTCGCTCGGCTTGGCGGCCGTGTCGCGGACCGCCTGTCCAAGTGCGAATGCCGCCCAATGGCCGTCGGTCGACGACGCGAGGTCACCGGCAGCCGCGAGCGACACCATGTCGATCGAGGTCGGACGGGAGCCCCTGACGGGAATCACGGAGGAGGCCGCCACCGGTAGGGCCAGAAGCAATGACAGTAGGACCAGCGCGTAGTATGCGGAACGCGGCGTGCGCGCGGACATCAAGACGGACATGGCCAAGGGCCTCCCGGAGCGCGGCGTGTGGATGGGCAGATGGGAACCGGACCCTGGCAGTGTTGCAGCGCGGCTCGCCGGCGTCCACGGAATGCCGCCGGGTTCCCGCCGGAGCGTGCCGCCGTGACCAGCGGGCGCGGGTCCGATGCCATGCATCGACATCGCCGAGCCTGGTTGGCGGGAAGCACCTCATCCAACGTTGCGCGTCCGGCCATGTCCACGATCCGAGGCTTCTGGCAGAACGCGATCGCGCCATTTCTCTGGGGCATCGCGCCAGCATGGCGAGCGGAACCAGCGAGCGATCGGATTGGAATTCCGTGCACGCTGGTATCTCGTGGCGATCATTCGCCCAGCACGGCCCCGCGCGACGGGTCGGCGGTGCCACTCCGGGTGCTACGCCCACATCCCTCCCCGTATCATTGAGCCGAAGCCACGTGCTCGCCAGGGAGTTTTCGGCCCGTCACCGCGATCCAGCCGTGGCGCGGTTCGGTCTGAACCGCGATGTTTGTAAGCGCCGCCTCCTCGAGCCAGTGCCGGTGCTGCTCCTCATTCCACGCTCGTCCACCAAGCAGCGTCATGATCGCGCGGTTGACGCCCGCCAACGGGCCATGCGCGTAGAGTTCCGCCACCACGAGCACCCGGCCGCCGGGCGCAAGCGTGCGCACGAACCGAGCTTAGCTCGCACGCCATCCTGCAGGAGTTATTTGCGCGCTACCACGATCCGGTTCTGGCGATGATCGAGGCGACGCCCGCCGCCGTGATCCTGCGCAACGACGGTTTCGATCGCGCACCATTGCCGGATTGGGGCAGGGGCGCGTCACACTCCTCGGACACGCCGCGAATCCGATGACGCCCAACCTGGGCCAGGGAGCCTGCCAAGCGATTGAGGATGCGGTGGTGCTCGCGGAGCGACTTCGCGAGGCAATCGACGTGCCCGTAGCCCTCGCGGGCTTACGAGCGCGACCGCGCATCGCGCATTCTCGAGACTGTCGAACGCTCACGCCAGCTCGGCAACATGGCCCAGGTAGAGAACCCGCCGCGCATAGCGCTCCGGAACCTCATCCTGCGCATCGTCCCGGCCGAGGTGCAGATGCGCGAGATCGAGTGGCTCGCGCGCTTCGGAACATAGGTGGCGGCTTCTGTAGGGGCGGCACGACCCAACTACGCGCATGGAGTAGTCTTCAACGCGAGGTGTTCCGAGGAGCGTGTCAACCAGAACCGAGGCGATCACGGTGACCGGATTGGAGAACTCACTCAAACGTGAGCTCGAAATCGAGGGCCAGGCAGACGTGCTCACCATCGGTCCTGATGGGCCAAGCCCGTGGAGAAGGGCAGGAGCAGGGGGCTCGAGCTCGCTTGGAAGGATATCGTGAGTGGTGATGCCGGCTTGGCGGCCGCGCTCAACGCCTCACTGGCGAAAACGTCTGACTGACGTCATGTCGCCGTCATCGGTCGATCGAGAGGTGATCGTGTTGCGGGTTCTGTGATGAAGACGAGCCCGCGCACCTCTCCGTCCCATCGCACAGACCGCGCGCCGCGCCGGCCCGACCGCTCTCACCGCTCGCCGGTATTCGAGCTGGGCGCCGTCTTCGCCCTGATCATCGGCATGGCCTGCGCCGTGCGCCTGGCGTGGGTGTGTGACGATGCCTTCGTCTCGTTCCGTTACGCCGACAACCTGACTCACGGCTTGGGCCTGGTCTATAACGCGGGCGAGCGAGTCGAAGGCTACTCGAACTTTCTCTGGACGCTGGGCATCGCGATGGGAATGCGCCTCGGCGTCGATCCGGAGCAGTGGACGGTAGTGTGCGGCGTGCTCTTCTACGCGGCCACGATCGCCGTGCTGTGCGCACTCCGTCGTCCGACTGCGGAGGGGCAGAGCCGGGTGGCGCTCGGGCTGCCGCTCGCCGGACTGCTCGCGGCCGTTCACCGCGACTGGAACGTCTTCGCGACCAGCGGGCTCGAGACCTCGTGTTTCACGTTCTTCGTCACGCTCGCCTACGCACTCGCGGTCGCGCCCACGGCTCCCGCGTGGATGGCGGGGCTGGCCCTCGCGCTGGCCGCGCTCACCCGGCCCGACGGCATCGTGTTCTTGCCCTTTTTCCTGATGTACATGGTGCTGGCGAGGCCGCGGCGAATGCGGTCGGGGATCGAGTTCAGCGCGGCGTTCCTGGCGCTCTGGTTGCCGTACGTGGCCTGGAAGGTCAGCTACTACGGGGACTTCTTCCCCAACACCTACTATGCCAAATCCGCCGCGCTCGCGTGGTGGGGGCAGGGATGGATCTATGTCCGGCTCTACTTCCTCAAGTACTGGACTCACGCGCTGGCGATTCCACTCGCGCTCACGGCGTGGATCATCTCGCTGCGCATGGCCAAGGGCGCACCTGCCCTTCGTTCCGGCTCTCGGCGGCCCGAGTTCGCTCCAGTATCCGTGCCCGGAACGACACCGCCTGCGTGGACGGAGGTGTTTGCCGCGGTCCTGGCGGTCGGCTTCACGCTCTACGTGATGCGAGTGGGCGGGGATTTCATGTTTGCGCGGATGCTCATTCCCGCAACGCCGTTCTACCTCCTCGTGCTCGAGTCCGGAGTCGCACGCCTTTTCGCCGGAAAGCCGCGCGTCGAGCTCGCGGTGGTGGCGGGCCTCGTCGCCGCGGTCGCCTTCACGCCCGATCCGTTCAAGGGCCACGGCTGGCAGGCCGGAATCGTGAACGAGCGCGAGTTCTACAGGCCCGACGACGTCGAGCTCCGACGCATGGAGGGAGCGACGCTCCGCCGCTATTTCGCGGGGCTGCCCGTACGTATCGCGATCGTCGGCTCACAGGCGAAAGTCGCCTACTATGCCCGCCCCGCCGTCGCGATCGAGGCGCAGACGGGGCTCACTGACCGCTGGATCGCGCACCAGCCTCTCGCGCGCCGCGGGCGCGTGGGCCACGAGAAGCTTGCGCCGGTCTCGTATCTGCTCTCACGGAAGGTGGATTTCGTGATTCATCATTTCGCGACAGTGGCCCTCGATATGAAGAGCAGCGTTCCGCTGGTGTCCATCTTGTTCGATCGAGTGCCGGGCTACATGGTTCACTGGGACCCACCGCTTCTCACTGAACTGGCCAAACGCGGGGCGCGCTTCAGAGACTTTCCGGCCGCACTCGACGCCCGCAAGGCGAGCTTCGAGCGGCTCCCCGACGACTCACTCAGGATGGAATACGCCCGGCTCAAGCCGTTCTATTTCGACGTCGTGTCCGACTCGATCCGAGAGGCACGATTCATCCGGTGAGAGCTCCAGCAGGCGCGACTGTGCTGGGCACGTGGCGGAAGGGCGACGCGGTCGGCGCAGACTGCCGTGGGCTTTCGTGGATGCGAAGCCCCTCGCCGTCGTCCCGGTGATCCGACCCCGGGTCCGTCAGGAATCGCCACCGTGGGAGGCAAGTTCGCCACGCCCCCCGCGACCGAGAGAGCGTAAGGGCTGTGCTGGCGTGAACGGGCGCGAGGCACGGGGTTTGATAGTGCTCATCGCACTACGACGAAGGTTGCCCGCATGCGCCGCGAACTCCTGTTGCTGATTCCGTTCTGCTGTTCTTCCTGCGCTGTCGCTCCCGTGCTGCGACTGACCTCGCTGCATCCCGGCTCAACGTGGACCAGGGGCCACATGGAAGCTGCCAAGAGTGCGGATTCGCTCATGTGGCGCGTGGCGTTCGAGGGCACCGAGCGGAACGACCTCGTGTTTTTGGTTTGTGTCGGGAATGGCTCGATGCATCCGCGTTTCGTGGACCCGAACGCGTTGTCGTGCATGATTGACGTCGCGAACGGCAGCGTGCCGAGGAGGCTCGCCCACGCGATCCCAGCACGGGACCCCGAACGCGTGCTCCGTGCCGTGTCGAGTCACGAATCAAGCATCCTCGCAGATCGGCGTACGGCCGACTTGTTCGATGCCCTCACCGCGTCGCTCGAAGCGGGGATGAGGAGTGGGCCCTGCTGCTGCGCCTCGTGGACGGTCCGAACGAGAGCGTGTTCCGCTGCTCGATCACGCGGGAATGACTTCGGAGCGCACGAGCATATGGCGTCCCCAACGGGATTCGAATGACCGGAGACGGGCGAGCCACGGTCTAGCACCGCGGAACACCAGCCAACAAACAACGACTTACGCGCGAAGCCGTGTGCCGAGCAAGACGATGGAAAACGGTGAGCGCTGCCTGTTCGGGCACAGCTCGGGCACAACGCTGGGCACTCAACGCACGATCGCGATGCGGCGCAGGTTCTCGCCACCTGGGTGGCTGTAACGGATGAGGTAGACGCCCGAGGCGGGCCGGGCGCCGGCCCAGTTCGCACGGTGGATGCCCGCCGGCCAGGAGCCGCGGGCGAGCGTCGCGACCCGCCGCCCCTGCGCGTCGAAGAGTTCGAGCGTGATCTCCGCGGCGTGCGCGAGCTGGAACGTGGCCTCGACAGCGCCGGGCGAGGGATTCGGGCCCGTGCCGAGCAGCGCAAACCGTGTCGGCGCCGGGGTCTCGACGCGGATCGGCTCGCCGAGCGCGCGGGTGAGCCCGCGGTCGGTCGCGGCGAGGCGATACCAGTAGGAACGGGCGGGCGCCGCGGTGCGATCGTATTCGACGGTCACCTCACCATCGCTAGCGCGTTCGCACTCCGCCTTGGCCCACGGCCCCTCCGCGGCTTCCGCGCGTTCGAGCCACGCGACGAATCCGGGCGCCGCGCCAGCGACCTGCCAGCGCACCTCAACCCCCTCGATCGTGGACGCCGCGGTAAACGTGGTGAGCCGGGCCGCGGACACACTCAACGCGACAGCGTCGTTCAAGTACACATGGCGGTCCCAATCAGCTCCGCCAAAGACAATCATACGGTCGCTTGCGGAATCGAAGACGGCGCCGTGCCCGATACGAGCAATGGGACGATCCCCCACGATGGTGGCCACCGACCAGGTCGGCGTTTCGGTAAGGGACAGCACGTCCACTTGTCCGGACGGAGAAGTGTCTCCGTAGACGAGCACGCGATCTCGCAGAGCATCGTAGACCGCGGAAGCCCCGTGCATCGGTGGTGGGGCGGCTCCCATCGGTGACAACAACGTCCACTCGCCGCTTCCCGCCAGCGACAAGGCCCAGACCGAATTCACCGCGCCGATGGTCAACTGGTGTCCCCCGATGACCAAAACGCGATCGCGCAGTGGATCGTACACGGCGGCAGCACTCACCATTGGCGGTGGAGGTGCGCCCGCGGAAGCGAGCCGATGCCATGCTGGCTCGCCCGCCAGAGCGAGCGCCCAAGTTTCATTCAGGCGCGTATCCGTGCTGTCGCTGCCCCCGAAGACGATCATGCGATCGCGTATCGGATCGTAGGTCGCGCTCGCATTAGTACGCCCGACAGGCGAAGGCCCGGTCGGGGCCAGAGGCGTCCAGCGAGGCGCCCCCAACAGTGCCATTGCCCAAACGTCATTGAGGATCTTCACTCCCGGCACGAATCGATCTTCCGACCGTCCTCCGAAAACGATCATCCGATCGTGTGCATCTGCGATGGCGACCATGCTCACCCTTGGTTCGGGGAGCGGGCCCGCAGCGTCGATCTGGCTCCAGATCGGGGTGTCGGCCACGCTCAACGCATGGGTGTCATTCAGCGAAGCTCCTTCGGATCCCTGTCCACCAAAGACGATCATGCGCCGGCGCGGCGAATCCCAAACCGCCGCCTGACTACCCCGCGGAGTGGGCGCGAATTCCACCGGAAACAGTCGCGACCAGGCCAGGGGCGCGGCGAGGGGAAGTACCCAGGTGTCGGCATACGCGTTGATCGACGAGCCACCGAAGATCACCATCTGATCGTGCGCCGCGTCGTAGATCTCCGAGGAGGCTCGACGGCCGGGGGGAACGTGGGAAGCGTTCAGCGGATTCCAGGCGGGAGCGCCCGAAAGCGTCAACTCCCAGAGATCGTTCCGATAGAGCCAGGGAGATTGCCCGCCGAACATGAGAGCGCGATCGCGCACCGGATCGTAGACGATTGAGCATCGTTCCCGCGGCTGTGGCAGTGGGCCCGTCGGTGTGACCGACGTCCAGACCGAGCCGTCCGAGAGATCGAGCCTCCAAACCGTGCCCGGTTCTTCCCCTTTCAACAACACCATCCGATCCCGAACCGGGTCGTAGAAGGCTCGCGCGTCGAAGGAATTGGGTCCAGCAGCCAGCCCCGTCCAGGAGGAACTCGTCAACGAGAGCGCCCAGGTGTCACCCTCAGAGTTCGAGCCGCCGGACACGATCATGCGATCTCGTGCCGGGTCGTAGATCACTGCGGCTGAATGACGGGCAGGTGGTGACGGACCGGTGGTCGAGATCTGCTCCCACGTCGGAATCCCGGACAGGGAGAGTGCCCAAAGGTCGTTGAGGTCGCAGGTCTCGACCTCATCAAGGTCACAGGGGCCACCGTACCCGCCGAAGATCAACAGTCGATCTCGGACAGCGTCGTAAATCGCGCCGTGCCCATACCGTGGTGGCGGCAGCAAACCGGTCGTTGTGAGGAGCGTCCATCCGGTTCTGGAATCGAGATCCTGGACCCAGACGTCGTTCGCAAGGCTGCCGCCGAATTCGATGCCGCCGAACAGTATGGCACGGTGACGAACCGGGTCGTATACAGCGGGGGCGTAGACGCGAAACAGGAACTCGCCCGCGGAGAGGGTGCTCCATTCGTGCGATGCTTCGAGCGAAGCAGGCACTTCGATGTCCGTCCCCCGGATCAACTTGGGCGGGGGCTGATGCGGTCGCGCTCCAAGCAGCGTGTCTTGCTCCGCAAATGCTGGGGCCAGCATGTGGCCTCGAAGGCGAGTTTGCGTGGACGCCGCCGCGTCACCAAGCTGCACGCAGGCCACCAGGGCCGTGAGAATCACAGTTCCACGGCGGAGCACTTGGACGGCGGCGTTCATGCGCAAACTCCAGGGGAGCAGCGGGAAGGCGAGTGCGATCCCGAATACCACTTGACTCTACGACTACATTCTCGCACGACCCACCACATACGCTGTTTGGTGACTCGACACAATGAATAGGCATTGCGAAACGACCGCCTCTGGCGATCTTCATCGTCTGCGGAAGTGCGCACGCTTGTAAGTCCCTGTCGTTCCGCATGCGTGCCTGACGGTCACGCGAGGATTGGCGTCCCGAACTGGCGCCGATTCGAACCGCCTGCTCGACTGGTTTAGGGAAACGGATTCGCTCCGGCAGGCGATCTGTAAGGTGGCCTGAGTCCGCGGCCCACGGCTCGGCGGCGAAAGGCTTGCCCTGGTTCCCCCTGGCTAGCCGGCCGACGGCCACCCGTTTGCCCGCAGTCGAGACCGCCCCCAGACAAGCCGACTTTGTCGCAGCCGCCGGGGCCCAGTCTGACGGCTTCGAAAACTGCCGACGGTCCCGAAACGGGCGAACGTCCGGGCGCCCCCGGGCCCGACGGTCAGCGTGTCACATACCGACGCATCC
The DNA here is from genome assembly GCA_023249845.1 of Candidatus Eiseniibacteriota bacterium. Lineage (GTDB taxonomy): Bacteria > Eisenbacteria > RBG-16-71-46 > RBG-16-71-46 > RBG-16-71-46 > JAIOPA01. The sequence continues at coordinate 2,114 of JAHFBW010000066.1, read as the reverse complement.
CCTCAGCGCTCGCGAGCGCGGCGCGCCCCTCGGCGATCAGCGGCTGCAGCTCCGGATCGGGCCGGTCCACGGTCGCAGTGAAGATCTGCCAGTGCCGCTTGGCGTCCTCGAGACGGCCCATGCGCGCGTAGAGCAACACCAGCCGGTGATGGGTGAAAGAGCAGGCCGCACCGCGCAGGTGGCTTTCCATAGGGTCGGAACCGGGACCCGTCGTGATCTTCTCCAGATAAACGGCTGCGGAATCCGGCTGGCCCAGCTTCTCGAACGCATCGGCCAGGAGCCAGCGGACCAGCGAAAGCCCCGCGGGGCACGTGACATTTCCGATTTCCACAGACTGTCGCGCAAGCGGCTGGAGCGTCTGCGCGGTCTCTTGCCATCGCCCTTCGAGGGCTGCGACCCAGGCTTCGAGAAGCGCCGGGGCCGCTCCTTGATAACCAAGCTCGCGTGCTGGCCGGGCGCGCGCCGCCCTCAGGAGACGCCGAGCCGCCTCGAGATCTCCCGACATCGCTGCCCGCAGGCCGCGAGTCGCGAGGGTCGCCGTCGAGCTGTCGCGAGCCCAGGAGTCCTCCGGTATCGGAATCACGCCTCGGCTCACCACGGCAAGAAACAGGCGGGCGCGGCGCGTCAGGTCGAGAGCGAAGACCAGCTCCGGCGCAGCGCGGGTCATTTCTTCGGTGCGCTGCAGCGTGGCGCTGGACGCGCGGAGGGCCCCGCGCCCAGCCTGGGCCGAGGCCAGGTGGAGGAGGGCCCGTGCGCGGTTGTCTTGGGAAAGGCTGGGATTGCCCAACCGAGCCGTGGCGAGGCTCTCGGCCAGGGCCCAGTCTGTCGCCGCGAGCGCGACCCGGGTGCGGTCCTTCAGAGCCATATCTCCGCTGAGGTAGCGGGTGACGTCGCGGGCCTCATCCAGGCGGCCCAGGTGGATCAGGCTCCCGACTTCGTTCGATCGGTTGATCGGACTCGCACCGAAGGGACTCGCTCGCTCAGCCATTCGGAAGTTCTCGAGTGCCTCCTCGAAAAGGCCCAGACCGCTGAGGGCGACAGCACGATTGTTGAGCGCATCCGGATCAGCCGGATCGTCCTGTAGGATGCGGTCACAGGCCGCGAGCGCGGCGATCAGGTCTCCCATCACGTAAGCGCGGCCTGCCTCGCTAAAGAGCCGCTGACCGGTCGTCAGGCGGTGCGGCCGTCGCAGCGCCTGGTCAAAGGCCGCCAATGAAGAATCCGTCCGCCCCAGATTGCTGAACTCGTATCCCATCTCCAACCATGCGAGCGCAAAGTCCGGATCGAGCTGAAGCGCGTCCCGGTCGAGGGCCAGGGCTTCGCGGGCCGATCCGCTCCCGCCCAGATCGTACGCCCGACCCCAGAGCTGGAATGCCTCGAAAGAAGGGGTCGCGATTTCCACCAGCGGCCCCGTGGCCGCGATCGCGCCTCGCTTCTCCCCGAGCCCCTTACGGAGCTTCTGCGCCAGCCGGCCCAGGGTGGGGATCAGACCGTCCTCATCCTTGGCAACCGCGCTCTCGACGAGCACGACTTTGAGGCTGTCCGCGTCCACGACGCGTAACACGACGGAGTAGCCTTTCCCGAGCCGGTCCACCTGCCCTTCGAGCACCGCACGCACGCCGCCGCGGTGTGCCAGCTCCCGCGCCAGCTTGGCGTCCACACGTGTCCCCGCTGGTCTGCCCGCCAATTCGAGGCCGCGCTGGATCTGCTCGCGCGGCACGGTCGCCACGATCTCCGATTGATCGAGTGCCGCGCTCACCAGGTCACGGGTTGCGACGGCGAGGCTCGAGTCGTCCGCGGGCCCGTCGAACTCGGCGACCAGGATCCAGTCCTTCTTCGCGGCGTGGGCGGTGTTTGGGCCACCGAGCCAGTGTGACAGCGGCCCTGCCCACTTGACGAGCGCCAACGCCCCGATCACGACGACCGCGACCGCCGCCGTCCAGGCGAAGGGCCGCCTGCCGGGTCGCCATCGTGCCGTCGCTGGCAGTGCCGTCGCCGCCGCTGGCTCTGCCGCGGTCGCGATCGCTGCGGCGAACTCGGCGGTGGTGCTGAAACGATCCGCCGCCGTCTTCGCGAGCGTGCGGTCGATCGCCTCCGCCACTTCGGCCGGCACC